>JAGCRL010000145.1 GCA_017964705.1 Alphaproteobacteria bacterium | reverse complement strand
CAAAAATAAATCTACACTGAAAGTTATGAAAAATACCAAGAAAAAAATTATAGAAGCAGCAATTCATGAATTTGCAGCCAAAGGATACGAGCAAGCAACAACACGTGATATCTTGTTGCAGGCAGGGGCTAATGTGGCGGCAATAAATTACTATTTTAAAGGTAAACAGGGGCTTTATGTAGAAATTTTACTGCATATTGTTGAAGTTGTCCGCGAACAATTTAAAGATTTATATCCGCAATATTTATTATTCAAAGCAAGCATGCCTAGTCCTAAAAAAAGTCGAGAAATGCTTAAAATATGTATTAGAAAATTTGTGGAATTGATTTGTTCAGATAAATTCTCTCTGGAATTAGGGCAGATTTATATTCATGAATACACACAATCATCTCCTTATTTTGAAACTTTATCAAAAGGATTAAATGAAATATATCTTCCATGGTTTACCACACTATTAAGAGATGCAAGTGAAGATAGCTTATCAGAAAAGGAAGCGAACCTTCAAACCGTAATGATATTCTCGCAAATTTTAACCGTACTGACAAGAAAAGAAGTAATTCTAAAAGTAATGGAATGGCAAGATTACACTCCGGATGCCATAAACGAAATTTTATCAACCATCTATCGTAACGTCGGTATAAAATAAATTTAAATAGAATCAATGAATTAATTCGCAAAAAATCATTTTAAAACAAAAAATTAAAGCAAGCGCTTGATTTATTTTTTTCTTTATGTTAGAGAAAAAACAATGTACTAACTAAAAAGGATAATTATCGTGAAAAAGATATTAATAACTATTATTACAACAATGTTGGTAACAAATGCATATGCAGGTGGATTCCAACTTTCTGAATATTCTTTGACTCAATTAGGTAGAGCCTTTGCCGGTTATGGTGTTGTCGGAGACGACTACTCGGCAATAGCATATAACCCGGCCGGTATGTGCTTAAGAAACAGTGGTGCACAAACAGGTGTCACAATTGTTGCTCTTAACTCTGAAGTTACTGGACGTGTTGATGGGATAAAAGGGAAAGATGGTCGTCTAAAAGACCATCCGCCGGTACCACATGTTTTTGCACAATATAAAGCAAATGATAAAACCCGTATCGGGTTTGCCGCTTACACTCCTTATTCTTTTGCTACAAATTATAGTAAATATTGGTTTGGTCGTTCACATGCATTAGAATCAAGAATTACAACAATTGATTATGAATTGGCTGCTAGCTATAATTTAACACCGAAATTAACTTTAGGTGCAGCTATTATTGCAGAAACACTTGAGGCCAAATTAACTAATAATGTTGATGGTTATTCATTAGCCGGGTTGAATTCCAGATCTAAAGTTCATGGCGATTCTTTTGAAGCTGTTTATGATTTAGGTCTTCTATATAAATTAGGAGAAAATACTAGATTAGGTTTATCTTATCACTCTCGGGCAGTACACCAGATTCGTGGTGCACACAAAGTAAATACCCCGATGGGCGATATGTATAGTCATGCCGGAACAAAATTAGTATTACCAGAGTATTATACATTATCGGCTTATCATCAAATTAATAAAATAGGACTTTCCGCTTCATTAAAATGGACAAATTGGAGTAAATTTAAAACTTTGGATATTTGGTCAAGCTCTAACCCATATGGTGTAAGAAGAAGTGTTGGTGCCGTTGATGAAAATTGGCGCGATACATGGATGGTTTCTTTAGGAACAGATTACTATTATAACGATAAATGGACTTTCCGTGCCGGTATATCTTATGACCAGGCTGGTGTACGTGATGCAGAGCATCGTACCGCCCGTGTTCCTGATGCAAACAGATGGATTTTAGGTGTTGGTGCTAGCTATAAAATTAACGATAAAATGCAAGTTGATGCCGGATATTCGCATGTATTTATGCAGACATCTAAATCACGTAACCAATTGCCGAATAATGGATCAACCTTACAGGCTAAATTTAACTCAAGCATAAATATGGTTGGAATTTCATTCCAATATAATTTCTGATAAGTGGTGTACTATTTGAAATAAATGATTAATAAAACTATTTTTGAATAATAATTTTATTTGCAATATCTTCAAAAGTATGCGGTTGCGGTATGCTATTTATACCACCGAACGGCATTTGCGCAACAAGTTCCCATGAATCAGAAATAACAAACTCTTTTTGAACAAGAGTATCAATAAGTGGATTGTAATGTTGCAAACTGGCTCCGATATCTTTATTAGCGAGAGTTGACCAGATCATAAATTGCAACATTGCACTACTTTGATAAGCCCAATTTTTAAAATTAGCAGCATAAAGCGGCATTTCTTTTTCTTGCTCTCTAATAATGTCTTTATCTATAAAATACAGGATCGTTCCGGCACCCTGAGCAAAAGATAACATGCGTTGTTTTATAGCAATTTCTTTGTTTGAAGGAGAACTTACAAGAAGTTTTTGTTCTACAATGTGCCAAAAATGGTGGTGCTTATCAGCAAATAAAACTAATAGTCGAGAACTTTGAGAATTAAAAGGACTTGGATAAAGTTTTACTGCCTCAAAAATTAGAGAAGAAATTTCATCTTCACTTAAGGGAAGATTGCGGTTAATATTATAAAAGCTGTGACGTTTAGATAAAAGTTCCAAAAAAGAATTTTCCATATAAACCTCCTAAAATAAAAAAGCCGGAACAAACGTTCCGGCAAAATAAGTAATCTGTTTTATCTTCTGTCGCCCATTAATCTAAGCAGAGCCATAAACATATTGATAAAATCAAGATATAAAGAAAGAGCACCTGAAATGACAATTCTTTCTGAAACATTAGAGTCATAAACTGCAACATGGTATAAAGATTTTAATTTTTGTGTATCATAAGCGGTAAGACCAGCAAAAATAAATACAGTTAAATAAGAAAGCGCATAATCTAATCCGGTACTTTTCATAAAGATATTAACAATAGATGCGATAATCAAACCAATAACGCCCATAACAAGAAAACGTCCCCATGGGCTCAAATCTTTTTTAGTTGTATATCCATAAATACTTAAACCACCGAAAGAGGCTGCTGTAATTAAGAAAACCCGAGCGATACTTGTTTTTGTGTAAATAAAGAAAATAGGTGTTAAAGAAACAGCCATTAAAACAGAAAAGGCCCAAAACATAGCTTGAACCTGTCTGGTTGTTCCTCGATTAACAACCCAACCGAAAGCAAAAACCAAAATTAATGGTGCAAACAAGGCTAACCAACCAAGTGCAGAGTAACCTGTTGGGGTGAAAAACAATCCTAATATAGCCGGTGTTTGAGCCATCCAATAAGCAACCAAACCGGTAACACATAACCCTCCGGCCATGTAATTATATATTTTCAACATAAAGTTACGCAATCCTTCATCAATAACTTTATTGTCGCTATATGAGACGACTTTATCACTTTCGAACATTTCTAAGATCCCTTCTTCAAATTTAAACTGATAATAATATAAGATTAAAAGGGTTAAAAATCAATATAAATTATAAAAATATAAGTTTTTCAATAAAAAACAGGCGCCTAAATAAGCGCCTGTTTGGGGTTTAGAAAAGCCTTTTTATTAAGCGGCTTTTTTTGCCTTTTGAGAAGCAAACTCGTTCATTGTATTAATGACATATTCTTGTGCTTCCGCTTCCAAATACGGATGCATTGGAATACTCAAAACAGTCTTAGAAAGTTTTTCACAAACCGGCAAGCGTCTAGTATTCCACTTTGTATAGGCTGTTTGTGTATTAACCGGACGTGGATAATATGCACCACAAGGAATATTATGTTCTTTTAAGTATGTCATTAACTCATCTCTATCTTCACAATTGATAGTATACAGAGCGTAAGCTGATGTTGTATTATCCAAAATCCGCTGACGACCATAATAAGAGCTTAATTTTTCATCATAAGTTTTTGCGATAATGGTTCTTTTAACAAGCTCTTCATCAAAAATTTTCAATTTTTCAAGAAGAACAGCACCTTGAAGAGAGTCTAAACGACCGGTAACACCCAAACGAAGATTATCGTAATGATCTGTAGCGCTCATACCATGTACACGACATGAAACGAGGAGGTTATATTCCTCTTCTGAATTGGTGAAAACAGCTCCACCATCACCATAACAAGCTAAAGGTTTTGTTGGGTAAAAAGATGTGGCAACCATATCTGCAACCGCACCAGCTCTTTTGCCGTGATAAGTTGAACCATAAGATTGGGCAGCATCTTCTAAAACTTTCATGCCATTTTCATGTGCAATTTTGATAATTTCATCAAATTCGCAAGGAGCACCGAAAATATCAACAGCAATAACCGCCTTAAGGTTTAGTTTGCCTTCTTTTTTGACCATTTCAATAGCTTTTTTGAGATCTTCCGGATCCATATTATAAGTATCTGGTTTAGAATCAATAAAAATAGGTGTTCCACCTAAAAGGGCAATACATTCTGCGGAAGCAACAAATGTGAAAGATGAAACAAAAACAGCATCTCCTGGTTATACACCCCATGCCATTAAAGAAAGAGTCAATGCATCTGTTCCTGAAGAACAAGTAGCGCAATAATTCACATTAGAATATTGAGCTAGTTTAGCTTCTAATTCTTTAGTTTCCGGCCCCTGGCAATATGCTCCGTGGTCTAAAACTTTTTTAAAAGCGGCCAAGAATTTTTCTTGTCCAATAACATTTTGCGCGGTGGCGCAATCAAAAAGGTTAATTTTTCCGTTAAAATTAGTCATAACATCTTCCTCTAAAAAAATTACAACATGCTTTGCATAATAACGGAATATTTTAGTTTTGCAAAACACAAAACATTTCGAATTGTAACAAACATTCTGGTTTTGAAATTTATTTGTTGATTTATTTTATAATATATATATATTATAAGGAGTTTAAATTATACAATAAAGAGGGAATTTTGAAAAAGAGTTTGTTAAGATATATAGCTTGTTTGTGCTTATTTAGCATGTCCGGGTGCTCTACTGTGTCTGATCCAAAAGAAGATCAGAGCGCATTAGAAAGTTATAATCATGCAATGTTTAATTTTAATAATAAAGTTGAAAAGGCTGTTATAAGACCGGTTGCCAAAGGCTATCGTGCTATCACAAATGATTATATTCGCCAAAGAGTAACAAATTTCTTTAATAACATCAGTGAGCCAGTATCTGCTGCTAATCATTTGTTACAAGGAGAATGGCATAATGCAGCACAAAACGTCAGTCGTTTGATGATAAACACTACAATTGGTGGGTTAGGATTATATGATGTTGCCGCTAAAGCCGGATTAGAACAAAAACCGACAGGTTTTGATGAAACAATGGCTGCTTGGTGTGTTCCAGATGGTCCATACATTGTTTTGCCTCTTATTGGTCCGAGTACTCCACGTGCAGCAACTGGGTGGGTGGCAGATGGATATTCGTCACCGGCTTATTGGGTAGCAAGCGAAAGCGATGGAGAAGATGCTATGCTTGTTTATTACGGGGCCAACGGATTGAAATATCTTAATAAATATGCAACAAATTTAAAATTACTGGAAGGTTTAGAAGAAAGCGCTGTTGACTACTATGAGACTGTAAAAGCAATATATTTACAAAATAGAGGAAAAATAAAGACTTGTGGCAAAGTTTCAGCAGAAAATACGCCTGATTATGATTTTGATATGGATAGTGAGGACTAATTTTTTATAGAAAGGTGACGAAATGAAAAAGGTATTTTTATTTTTAGCGGTTTTGTTTGGTTTTGTGCAAGTTGCCATGGCTGATATTGACCAAAATCAATCAGTTAAGATGGTGGAAAACCTAACAAAAGAAGGTATTGAAAAAATAATCAATGCCGATGTATCTGTAGAAGAAAAAAATAAAGTTTTCAGACGTTTATTCAGTGAAAATCTGGACTTAGACTTTATTGGGAAATATGTGCTAGGGCGTTACTGGAGAGTGGCGACACCCGCTCAGCAAAAGGAGTTTATTGAGTTATATCGCGAGTTTAACGTACAAACATGGTCAAAGCGATTTGATGAATTTAAAGGTAAAAACTTTGTTTTTGACGGCACTTCAGCAGCCAATAATCCTAATCAAATCTTTGTAGATACGCATGTTCCAATGCAAGAAGGTGCTCCTGCCAGTGTTAAGTGGCGTGTAAATAATGTT
>JAGCRL010000003.1 GCA_017964705.1 Alphaproteobacteria bacterium | reverse complement strand
TAGCAATATGGATACAATAAAAGAAAAATTGGATAAGTTGAAAGCAGATGTTGTGGCGGCAACTGCTGAAATATCAAAGAATCTGACTAATTATGAAGCACAAATTGATAAAATAGAGCTTCCCACTGCAAATATTGAAAAAATTGAACCGTTAGATCCGGAATTAGATAGAGATAAGCTTATTAGCGGAGTTAAACTTATTAATCGAGTATTGCGAAATATCGGTATTAATCCGGAAAAACTGTTCGAAAAGCAAGATTTGTTTGATTTGTGGGATAATTATCTTAAAGGGCAACAGACTGCATTTACAGATGCTTTATCTCGCATGACACACAAGCAAACTACTGCTATTCGTAAGGCTTTTGACGATAATGCTGATTTTCATAATCAAGTTATCCGTTATTTATTCTTAATGGATATTGTTATGAAAGATATGTCATCTTCTTCAGGAACAAATCGAGATGAATTGGTTAATTTCTCGGTTAATCAATCTTTAGATAAGGTTTATTTTATTTTGGTAAAAGCTCTTAATAGTGCGGAATAAGCAATGACTCGTCTTATCGGTTTGCAAAGTAATGTGTTTTTAGCTCCTATGGCCGGTATTACAGATTATCCGTTTAGAAAGCTTGTTGCATCAAAAGGAAAAGTAAATCTTTATTCCGAAATGGTTGCTATAAATGCTATTAGCCGCAAAAATCCTAAAACTTATCGTATTGCTGATGTTAGAAATGAGCCATATCCTGTTATTGTTCAGTTAGTTGGTAATGATCCTCTTCTTTTTGCAGAGGCAGCAAAACTTGTTGCAGATTTAGGTGCTTATTCTATTGATATTAACATGGGGTGCCCGGTAAGAAAAATTGTTGCCAATGAATCAGGTTCAGCCCTTATGCGTGATTTGCCGAGAGCGGCAAAAATTATTGAAGCTACGGTCAAAGCTACCCCCTTAAAAGTTTCTGTAAAATTCCGCAAAGGATGGGATAATAATTCTATTAACGCTGTTGATTTCGCAAAGATGTGCGAAGAAAACGGAGCTTCTTATATCACTGTTCATGGCAGGACAAGAGCACAAGGATATTCCGGGCAAGCTGATTGGAATATTATTAAACAGGTTAAAGAAAATGTTCATATACCTGTTATTGGAAATGGTGATATTACATCTGTTCATTCTGCTCAGAATATGCTTGAGCAAACTAATGTAGATGGGGTTATGGTTGCCAGAGGAGCTTTAGGTAACCCGTGGCTACCCGGACAAATCCATGAATTTATTAAAAATGGTCATTTACCTGAGCCTGTACCTGTTTCAGAAATAAAAGAAGCTTTATTACAGCAATTGCATGATATGGTTGATTTTTACGGAAAAGAAATGGCAATTTCGATATCTCGTAAATATGTTTGTTGGTATTCTAAAAATCTACGAGATGCAAAAAAATTTCGTGAAACATATACACGTATTTATGATTATAATCTTGCAATTAAAACTATTGAAGATTATTTTTCTGAAAGAGAGGAGGAAGCAAAGCCATGAAAATAATTATTGGTGGTGCCGGACACGTCGGTCGTAGTATTGTAGATTATTTGTCTCAGGCTGATAATGACATTATTGTTGTTGATCCGGATAAAGAAAAATTAGAAACTATTCAAAAAGAATTTGATGTGCAAACTTTGCAAGGCTCTATTTCTCACCCCGGGGTTATGGAAAAAGCTGGTGCCAAAGAAGCAGATACTCTTATTGCCGTTACAACAAATGACGAGGTTAACTTAGTTGCTTGCCAAGTAGCTTACACACTGTTCCAAATTCCTAAAAAAATTGCACGAGTTGATTCTGAATATTTTTTAAACCCATTATGGAACACTCTTTATAGTGATCGTAATTTACCTGTCGATCTGGTTATTTCTCCGGATGTTGAAATTGCACAATCAATTCTTAGTTTGCTTAAAATTCCGGGAACAACCGCGGTCTTTCCGTTAGTTAATGAAAAACTTTATTTAATCGGCTTTAAGTGTTCTGAATCTTGCTCTTTGCTGAGCATGGAAATTAATGAAATCAAAAAATCTTACAACAGTCCAATTATTCATATTATTCGTAATAATAAAAGTTTCTTTGCCAAACCAACAGAAAAAGTTAAATTAAATGATGAAATTTTTGTTTTGGTAGAGAAAGATAAAATTTTTGATACATTGCATGATTTCGGAATTGTGGTTTCTCAAACAGAAAATTTAGTCATTTTCGGTGGCAATGCTATTTCTTATTATATTGCTAGTATTTTAGAAAAAGATGACACCATTAATAATTGTAAAATTATTGAAGGTAATTCTCATATTGCAGAAGATTTAGCAGCTAATCTTAATGAAACACAAATTATTCGCGGCGAGATGTTAAGTGATATAATTTTAGATGAAGCAGAAATAAAAAATGCTGATGTTTCCATTGCTGTTACAGGCAATGATAAAGATAATTTATTAGCTTCTTTGATTGCGCAAAGAAGCAATGTTCCTCATACAATTTCTTTGGTTAATTCTCGAGCTTTTGATAATTTAATTGATGACCATGGGGAAAATATCATTGTTGAGCGCTCACTTATTACCACTTCGGCTATGTTACAAGAATTACGCAAAGCTAAAATTAATAATGCGCATTGCTTACGACGTGGTTTGGGCGAAGTTTGGGAAGTACGAATTGATGCAGATAGCCTTAACATTAATAAAACTGTTGATGAAATAGGTTTGCCTGATAAATGCAAAATTGGGGCAATTTATCGCCAAAATGAGATTATATATCCTTCTGCTAATGATAAAATCCAAGAAAGTGACATTTTGATTGTTTTTGTATCTCCACAGGCCATACGCAAAACAGAGCAAATTTTCAGAATTTAAATACACCGTTTAAATACAATGTTTAAAAACACTGTTTAAATGCGGCGTTTCTTTGCATATGCTTACTTATTTGCAATAACATCAAAAGATTTTTTGTTAAGTGTCATTATGTGCAATCCAAACAAATAATATTTGATATTTTTATTATCGGCAGTTCGTTTTTTCCACACCGGCAATCCTAATATTTTCCAAACTTTCTTTCCACCACGTTGTTTAAATGTCGCAACAGGTAAATTAAATAGTTTTACAGAAGTTATTTGTTTTTCTATTTTAATACTTTTTGTTGACTTTTTCTTTATTGCTTGTTTTGTCTGTAATTTTACTCATCTGACTCTATAAACAAAAGATAGAAAAGTAAAGTAAAAAGGTGTGTAAATTTGGGAATAAAGAAAAAATTTGAATTTTTGGAATTTTTTTGCTTGCAATATAAAAAAATATCATATATAAACTCTTCTGTTAATGAGATGGGCGTTTAGCTCAGCTGGTTAGAGCATCTCGTTTACACCGAGAGGGTCGGGAGTTCGAATCCCTCAACGCCCACCAATCAGAAGTCACCGCAAGGTGACTTTTTTGTTTTATTTCTTGTCCATGCATCTATTGACAATTTCCCTTTTTTTACTTATCATTTTTCTATTCATTCTATTATAAATATATTATTAAATTTTCAGCTTATGGAGAAGTTGACTCTGGATGATTTTCGCGATGCATTGAAGTATATCCCTTCTGCAGAAGAAATTGGTCAGATGACTGACGATGAGCTTTTATCTGCTAATATGAAAGATCTTTTTGATAGTCTTGATCTTCTTGAATTGACTTTGCAAATAGAACTTGCAACGCATGTTTCTATTCCGGATGATATTCCAGATGATTGGACTATCCAAGACTTTTTAGATGAATGCAGCTAATCAAAAGGCAAGTTTTCTATAAAAAAGAAAACTTGCCTTTTTTGAATCTCAAAAATATTTTCCATCAATTAATTTTATTGCTAACTTATGCTCTATAACAAAGGAAAAACCTCACAAGCGAGCTTGTGAGGTTTTTAAGGAGGAGGAGAAAGGGAATAACAGTAATTAGAAGAACTGGCAACTACCTACTCTCCCGCGCCTTAAGACGAAGTACCATGGGCGATGAAGGGTTTAACGGCCGAGTTCGGGATGGGATCGGGTGGGACACCTTCGCTATTATCACCAGCTCATCTAATTACTGTTAAAGAAACTGAAGTGCTATAAAGGTTTATAGCAAATTATTTATACGTTAAGTTATCAAGCCAATCAGATTATTAGTATCAGTTAGCTAAACACATTGCTATGCTTACACACCTGACCTATCAACGTGGTGGTCTACCACGATCTTAATGGGGACACCTTGTTTTGAGGTGGGTTTCCCGCTTAGATGCATTCAGCGGTTATCCCTTCCATACTTAGCTACCCAGCGCTGCAACTGGCGTTACAACTGGTACACCAGAGGTATGTTCATCCCGGTCCTCTCGTACTAAGGACAAATCCTCTCAAGTATCCTACACCCACGGCAGATAGGGACCGAACTGTCTCAC
>JAGCRL010000144.1 GCA_017964705.1 Alphaproteobacteria bacterium | reverse complement strand
TTGCATTTGCAATAACGACATTGTTTTAGGTCAGCGCAAGAATGCCAAACCTAATTGAATTTGCAAATATTGCCGAATGGGGAAAATTCAAACAATTCTCATTAGGATTATTGATAACATTGGGTTTTACTGGAATACTTGCACTTTGTATTGATTTTATAAATGCAATTGTTTGTGTAATGTATGTGGCAATGATATGGGCTTTAAGTGATTTCGCATTTTGGATGATAGAAAAAGTCGGGCATATCACATTTGAGCATTATTATGCCGGTTGGATAGCTTTGGTAATCAGTGCCATTGCTTTAAGTGTCGGTTGGTATTTAGACCACAATGTATGGCAAACGGGTTATGAATTAAAGACAAGTAAGCAAATACCGGATTTGAAAGTAGCTATGTTTGCTGATTCGCATATCGGAACAACTTTTGATGATATTGGTTTTGCCAAGCATTTGGAAACAATTCAAGCACAAAATCCGGATATAGTGTTCATTGCCGGCGATTATGTTGATGACGGAACAACTCGTGAGCAAATGATAAACGCTACTCGTACTTTAGGGCAAATGAAAACGAAATACGGAATTTATTATGTTTCCGGCAATCATGACAAAGGTTATTATGGTGCGACACACCGTGGATTTTCTGAAGATGATTTGTTTAACGAGCTTAAAAAGAACGGCATCAATATTCTGCAAGATGAGAACGTTTTGATAGATAATTCGTTTTATGTTATCGGTCGCAGAGATTATTCTGTTCAGCACGAGCAAGGCGGCAAAAGGAAATCAATAGAAGAACTTACAAAGAATTTAGACACTACCAAATATATAATTGTTTTAGACCACCAACCGGTGGAATATGACAAAGAAGCTAACGCAAAAGTTGATTTGGTATTAAACGGTCATACACATGGTGGGCAACTTTTTCCGTTCAATCAAGTTGGTAAATGGATAAAAGCCAATGATTTGATATATGGTTATGAAAAACGCAAGAATACCGATTTTATTGTAACATCCGGTATATCCGACTGGGCAATTAAATTCAAAACAGGAACAAAATCCGAATTTGTGATGATTAATATAAAGAAAGGAAAGTAAATGAAAGTACTACTCATTAACGGCAGTCCACATAAAGAAGGATGCACATTCACTGCTCTTAGTGAAGTTGCAAACACTCTGAATAAAAACGGTATTGAAACGGAAATCTATCATATAGGAACAAAACCGATTGCCGATTGTATCGCTTGCCAAAAGTGTAGAGAAACCGGCAAATGTATATTTGATGATGGTGTAAACGAAATTGGTAACAGACTTGATGAGTTTGACGGTCTGATTTTAGGATCACCTGTTTATTATGCCGGCCCTAGCGGACAAATTTGTTCATTTTGCGACCGTTTATTCTTTACCTATGCTCCAAAGATGCCTGGAAAATTGGCCGCTGCCGTTGTTTCTTGCCGCAGAGGTGGCGCAACAGCATCATTTGACCGCCTAAATAAATATTTTACAATCTGTAATATGCAGGTTGTAGGTTCGCAGTATTGGAACATGGTGCATGGCTTTACCCCCGATGATGTTAAAAAAGATAAAGAAGGCTTGCAAACCATGCGTACTTTAGGACAAAATATGTCTTGGCTATTAAAATGTATTGAAATTGGCAAGAAAAATGGTATTAATAAACCAGAATATGAACCAACCACATTTACCAGTTTTCCGGATGGAAAATAAAGGAGAAAAAGATGAAAAAAAATATCAAAAAAGATTTAATTATGGCGCCAATGCCTGTATTAATTATAGGAACCTATGATGAAAATGGTGTCCCCAATGCCATGAATGCCGCATGGGGAACACAATGTGATATGGATAAAATTATCATTTCTTTATCTAACCATAAAACAACTGACAACTTGAAGCTTAAAAAAGCATTTACGGTGTCTTTTGCAACCAAAGAAACATTGGTTGAATCTGATTACTTTGGCATTGAATCAGGAAAAGGCATTAACAAAATTGAAAAGGCTGGTTTTCATGTGCATAAATCAGAATTTGTGGATGCACCAATTATTGAAGAATACCCCATAACCATTGAATGTGAAGTTATAGAACTGGCCGATGATGAAGGCGATTATCGCTTGGTTGGTAAAGTCGTTAATGTGGTGGCCGAAGAATCAGCTTTGGACGATAAAGGTCGTGTGGATTTAGGCAAATTAAACCTGATTTCCTATGACAGTGCAACACATGGCTACCGTATTATTGGCGATATCGTCGGGCAAGCATTTCACGATGGTTTAACAATTAAAAACAAATAAGGAATAGTATGGTTAAAGTTTATTTCACAAAAGATATCAGTCCCGAAGGGCTTTTGAAACTTTATAATAAAGTGAATAAAGATATTCAGGGTAAAGTGGCGATTAAATTTCATACAGGTGAACCGCATGGGCCAAACATTTTGCCCAAAGCGATGGTGAAGGCCCTGTATGATGCTGTACCCGACAGCCATCTGGTGGAAACCAATGTCTATTATGATAGTCTCCGTCAAACAACGG
>JAGCRL010000143.1 GCA_017964705.1 Alphaproteobacteria bacterium | reverse complement strand
GCCGGCCTGTGCCATATCAGGACGACCGCCGCCACCTTGTCCGCCAACGGCTGCCTAGGCAAATTTAACCAAATCAACTGCAGAGTATTTATCTGTCAAATCTTTGGTAACGCCGACAACAATAGAGGCTTTGCCGTCTTTATCTGTAGCTAAAACCATAATACCGGAGCCGATATTTTGGCTCATCTCATCAATAAAGCCTTTGAGCTCTTTCGGGTGAACATCCGGAATAACTTTACCGATAAATTTAACCCCATTAACGACTTCAGCTTCTGCATTAGAACGTGAACCTCCGGCAGCCAAATTCTTTTTCAAATTCAAAATTTCTGTTTCCATTTTCTTGCGTTCAGCCAGCATATTCTTTAAGCGGGCTTCTAAGTCATTGACATTGGTTTTTAAGATATCGCAAGCGGTATGTAATTTGCACTCTACATCATCAACATATTCTTCAGCAGCCTTACCGGTAACACATTCAATACGGCGAATACCGGCTGCAACAGCTGATTCGGATAAGATGTTGAAATAACCGATATCGCCGGTTTCACAAACGTGTGTACCGCCGCAAAGCTCACGTGAATAAACTTGCCCGTCTTTTTCCATTGTAACAACACGCACTTCTTCACCGTATTTTTCACCAAACAAGGCCATTGCCCCGGTTTTAACCGCTTCTTCTTGGTTCATTAATACGGTGTTGACTTTATAGTTTTCACGAATGGAAGCATTAACCATATCTTCGGCAAGCTTAAGTTGTTCTGCACTAATCTGCTTAGGATGAGAAATATCAAAACGCATTCTGTCTGCAGCCACCATAGAACCTTTTTGTGTAACATGTTCGCCTAAAATTGTGCGCAGTGCCTTATGTACCAAGTGGGTTACAGAGTGATTAGCACAAATTTGCTTGCGATTTTCTGCATCAACTTCAAAATTGGCAAAATCTTCAACTTTAGCCTCACCCTTAATCATCTTACAACAATGCACAAAAACAGTATCTAATTTGCGTTTTGTATCATAAACTTGAGCTGTAAAGTTTTTACCGGCAATAACCCCGATATCTCCGACCTGGCCGCCGCATTCACCATAAAAAGGTGTTTGATTGGCAACCAGATAAAATTCACCGCTTTTGACACTATCAACGATTTTACCATTTTGCACTAATGTTTTAATAATACCGTCACTTTTAGTGGTGGTATAGCCTAAAAATTCTGTTCCGCCGATATTTTCTTTAACTTCAAACCAAACTTTTTCTGTTCCCTCATCACCGGAACCGGCCCAGTTTTTACGTGCTTCTTCTTTTTGTTTGGCCATTGCGGTGTCAAACCCCTTGGTATCAACCTCAATCCCTTTAAGTTTTAAGGCATCCTGAGTTAAATCAAGCGGAAAACCGTAAGTATCATAGAGCTTAAATGCGGTTTCACCATTAAGCGTGTCGCCTTTATTTAATACTTTTGTTTCTTCATCAAGCAAGCGCATACCTTTATCCAAAGTCCGACCGAAACGAATTTCTTCTGCACGAATAGTTTCAGAAATCAATTTCTCAAAGCGATAAAGTTCCGGATAAGCGTCCCCCATTTCTTGTTGCAATACCGGTAACAGCTTATACATCATCGGTTCTTTAACCCCTAAAAGATAAGCATGACGCATTGCCCGACGCATAATACGACGAAGCACATAACCACGCCCTTCATTTGACGGCAAAACCCCGTCAGCAATTAAGAAACTCATAGCTCTCAAATGGTCTGCAATAACGTTATGAGAGGCTTTTAATTCTCCATGAGGATCTGTATTTGCAATATCGGCAATGGCTTGAATAATATGTTTGAAAGTATCGATTTCAAAATTGGAATGAACGCCTTGTAAAATGGCGGCGATGCGCTCTAAACCCATACCGGTATCAATAGAAGGCTTTTTAAGGTTGATTCGGCTGCCGTCCGGCAGATCTTCAAACTGGTCAAACACCAGGTTCCAAATTTCAATAAAACGATCTCCATCTTCTTCCGGTGTACCAGGCAAACCACCCCAAACTTCCGGACCATGATCATAAAAAATCTCAGAGCAGGGACCACAAGGACCGGTATCACCCATTTGCCAAAAGTTATCTTTTGTAGCAATGCGAATAATACGCTCATCATCTAAGCCGGAAACTTTTTTCCAAATTTTATAAGCTTCTTCATCAGTATGAAAAATAGTTACGGCCAACTTATCTTTAGCTAAACCGAATTCTTTAGTGAGTAATTCCCAGGCATAGAAAATAGCTTCTTCTTTGAAATAATCACCAAACGAAAAATTACCCAACATTTCAAAAAAGGTATGGTGACGAACATCATAACCCACGCTGTCAAGGTCATTATGTTTACCGCCAGCGCGCACGCTCTTTTGAGAAGTGGCAGCTCGTGTATAATCT
>JAGCRL010000142.1 GCA_017964705.1 Alphaproteobacteria bacterium | reverse complement strand
TCCGGTGATTTAGCAGCCATTTTAACCAATCTTGAAGCACGTGATGTTTTATTTATTGATGAAATCCACCGCTTAAATCCAGCCATAGAAGAAGTTTTATATTCAGCTATGGAGGATTTTCAGTTAGATATTATCATCGGCGAAGGTCCTTCTGCACGTTCTGTTAAAATAGATTTGCAACCATTTACCCTTATCGGTGCGACAACTCGTTCAGGATTGGTTTCCACTCCGTTAAGAGAACGCTTCGGAATACCGCTACGCATGGATTTTTATAATCATGAAGATTTACAAAAAATCGTTCTCCGTGGCGCACATTTGCTCAATATGCCGATTTCATCAGACGGTGCAATGGAAATAGCTAAACGTTCTCGTGGCACACCACGTATTGCTGGAAGATTACTCAAGCGCGTAAGAGATTTTGGTGCTGTTGCCGGCAATGTTAAAATAGATTCTGCTATTGCAGATAAAGCATTAAAACTTTTAGATGTTGATGCTTACGGCTTAGATGAATTTGACCGTCGTTATTTATCATGCATTGCTAAGAATTATGGTGGCGGACCGGTTGGTGCAGATACATTAGCCGCCGCTTTATCTGAAGAAAGAGACACCATAGAGGAAGTTATAGAGCCCTATTTATTAAAACTTGGCTTTTTGCAACGCACACCACGAGGTCGTGTTCTTTCTGAATCCGGTTGTAAATATTTAGGAATCAGTAAATTTAAGCCCAATAATAATCAATTTAGTTTTATGGATGATTTAGGATTTTAACCATGTCATATGAAACAGAAACAATTAAAGGCAAATTATTCGCGGATAACACCTTTTCTTTTCCGATACGCGTTTATTATGAAGATACCGATGCCGGTGGCATTGTTTATTATGCCAATTACTTAAGATTTGCCGAACGCGCTCGCACTGAATATCTGCGCCACTTAGGTATAAACCAAGACGGTATGCTCAAAGAAAAAGGTATCGGCTTTGTGGTCAGAGAATGCCACATTAACTACAAATCCCCGGCAAAGCTGGATGATGCACTAAATATTACCTGTAAAATTGCTGAGCTAAAAAGCGCTTCTGCAAAAATGGAACAAAAGCTTTATCGTGGAGATACAGTATTAGCAGAAATAGAAATAACCATTGTTTTCTTAAGCCTTGCTACCATGCGCCCCACCAAAATACCTGAAGAAATAACAAATCTATAATCTTAAAAAATACACCTTTCCTTTTTTTACTATTTTTATTCGATATTTTATTTTTTTATCCTTAAAACAATTATTAATAGTAAAAGCCCAAGAAATAACAAGCCTTATTTGGATTGGAGATAAAGATTTCCGCTATGTAAGTTTCGCAAATAATTCTAATGGTGATATGGTTGTAGAAACTACATCTAATCCAGCAAGCTCGAAACGTATGTTCTATGGCCTAAAGCAAAACGGTGAATATTTCTTCAATGAAAATGGGATTCCAACTCCTTTTTTTTCATTAAACGCAGGAAACACAGAAAAATATGAAACAGAAATTTTTGCCACTAATGTAGGATCGACTAATAAAGAATATCTTGTTAGTATTTCAAAGAATAATGAATATTGCGAATTATATGATTTTGAAGGAACTACTACTAGTGAAGTAAAAGCATCAGATTTTCTTGGTGATCAAACAATTATAGGAAATGTCAATACTTACTTAACAAATTATATAATTTATGCTTTTTGGTCAGATAAAACTTTGAAAATTAAAAAATTATATTTCGGTTCCACAAATATAAATGAAGTAGAAATAAAAGCTTCTTATGAAAAAAGTTTTTCAAGTAAAACATTAGGAAATCATATAAGCTGTTTTCAAACTCAACTTTCTTTTATTCTTACTTGCTTAATTTTATATCAAAGATCAACTTCATATAGTCAATTTTATATGATTGCATTAAATGAAAGTAATTTCGTAGAATTAGGAACAGGGTCATTCACTTCATCTGGCTTTTACCAAAATTCATTTTATAAATGTGTTAATGTAAAAAGGAATGTAGGGGCATTTATATATTATGCAAAAAATGGTGCCTTAATTTCTCCTTATATTGCATTATACTATTACAAAGGTAGTTCAAGCTCAGTTATAGAGTATGCAGCAGCAATCGAAATAAAGTACAATAATATTCAATTTTCTATAGATTTATCATTAAATGATGTTATAAGAATATCAAACGAAAGAGTATGTTTTATTACAACATCAGAAGATAAAACAATATTGTTTATAGTATTAATAGATATAAGTAGTACCATAGAACTTTTTAAATATTATCAAATTAATATATATTCATCATATAATTACAAATATTATCAGATTTAAATGGGCATTCATTTAATTACTTGGTTTCTATAGCTTTTAGTTTTTGTCAAGAAAGTAATTGCAATGTTGATGAAGATAATATACATTATAGTGGTTTAATAATATTTAGTTATCCTAATACTACTGATGTATATATTAATCTAAAAACATTGGAAAATGTTGATATAAATAATATTATAATTGATTTGCAAAATCATGTTAAAATAGAAAATAATATTTTTGGCTTAATTTACTCTTCTATCCAAATAACTGAAAAAATTAATTGTGATAATATTTTATTAAATTCTACAACAAAAGGGAGTGAAATAACAACCAATTATAAATTAGATGAAGGAGAAAATATTCATTTGGGATTTGTGGATAATATTTTTTATGAAATAAATTGCACTTTAAAATATAGATATATTATCACTGAGCCTGAATTGGAAGTTTTCAATTCTTATCCTGTTAGTATAGATGGAACATTAAGTTCAGATACCGAAAGTAATTTTAGGAAAAATGTCCATAATTATAAGGGAAAAACTAGCTATTTTATTATCTTTTATGGAGACGAAACAACAGAGGAAGAAGAAGAAGAAGAGGAAAATAAAGAAGAGGAAGAGGAAGAAGAAAGAGAAATAGAGAGCGAAATAGAAACTGAAGATAGTCAGAAAGAAAAGATGATTGAGGAGGAAGAAAATATTAAAGAAGAGGAAGAAGCATTAAATGAAAAGGAAGAAGTAATTAAAGAAAAGGAAGAAATAATTGAAGTTGAGGAAGAAATAACTAAGTTCGAAGAAGAAGTTATTAAAGAAGAAGAGAATATAAAAGAAGAGGAAATCGAAGAAGAAGAAATTGATAAATATGAGGCTAATAAATCAGAAGAAACTGATATAATAACAACAATTAAAGACATAGAAATTACAGAAAAAAAAACATGCTTAAATGAAGATATAATAAATGGTAAATGTGGAGATGGTTCCATGAAAAATGAGCAAGTGGGGATAATATATGATGCCTTAAAAGATGATATCATAAATGGTAATTAT
>JAGCRL010000141.1 GCA_017964705.1 Alphaproteobacteria bacterium | reverse complement strand
GGTATAATGGCAATGTTTTGATGCAGGCTTTGCTGAGTAACATTTTTTATATCTTGGCCATCAATTAAAATTTGTCCTGCTTCTATATCATAAGCGCGTTGCAGTAAATTGATAAGTGTTGTTTTGCCATTACCGGATAAACCGACAATACCGACTTTTTCGCCATTTTTAATTTTGAGATTAAAACCGTCAAAAATTCTTTTTTGTTCGGGATAAGCAAAACCGACATTGTTAAATTCTATATCGGCATTTTTAATTTTCAGTGGTTTTGCATTTGGCAAATCTTTAATTTCATGCTCTTCATAAAAAGGCTCTAAACCGGCTTGAATGTAGGCTAGATTATTTTTAAATCGACGGTAAAATATACATAATTCCGTTAACCACATAAAACCACCATTTACGGTTAATAAAACAAAGACGATATCGCCGATATTAATCAGAGATTTGCTCCATAAATAAACTGAAAAAGTGAGCAAAGTGGTGGAACATAAATGCACAAAACAACCGACACCGGTATATGAGATAAACCATACCAAATTTTCTTTGGTTTTAATTTTGATGTATTGATATAAAAGGGTTGATAAGCGCTTTTTTTCATAATCTAAGCGGTTAAATTGTTTGACCAAACGAATGTTGGCAATTGTATCAACTAGCCAGCCGGTGTATAAAGATTCTGATTTGCTTTGCATATTATTAAGACGATCGCTGGGTTTGTTGGCATAATAATTTATCACAGCAACAACTATTGCAAAAAGAATAAATAAAATACAGAGCCAAGAATTGATGAGAGATAATAAAATAATTTTGACGACAATATCACTTACTTGCCCCCCCCATCCTACGATGATACCGGAAAAAAATGATTGCAGAGAATTAATTTGAGTGGTTTTTGCAAGTAAATTTCCGGTTTGTTTGTTGATGATGTAATTAACCGAATGACCGAAAATATAAGAAAGTGCACGCCCGTAAATTCGCTCTTGCAATGGAAAATAAAAGTGTTTTTGCCGATACATTATAGTTTGTTTGGGCAAGAAAATATTGATAACATCGCAAGTAATGATAAAACCGATAAACCATAATGCACGATGTAAAGTTTCCGGAGTGGGGATGGATTTGATACTTTCTACAAATTGGGAAAATAACCAATTTAGTAAATTTTCAGTGCAACTTCCAACGAAAACAAGCAATATGCAAATCAAAAAAGTCCACTTGAAAGGTTTGATGCATTCCACCCACAAATATTTTAATGCCGTTTTGGGAAACGGAGCATTGAGGTTATTATCGGTGGATTGATTGCTCATTTAAGTATCCTCAGACGATCAGTTTTTTGAGAATTTTATCGGTGGCAATAATTTCTTTGGCACGAGATAAACTATCTGGTTCAGAAAGAATTGTGTAGTAGTTTTGTTTTATTTGCGGAGCTAATTCAAGAGCTTTGATAAATTCTTCTTTTTTGAACGGATTTTTTGCAACAAAATCAAAAAAGCCGATTTCTTTTAAAATTTTTCTTAGGGCATCGGTGGCGGTGTTATCTTGTAAAATTGAACAAAGATAACTGGCAACACCAACTTGTAAACCATGTAGTTGCGGGTGCTCGGAAATGCTATCTAAGGCGTGCGAAATAAGATGTTCGGAACCGCTGGCCGGTCTGGATGTGCCGGCTATTTCCATGGCAATGCCACTATATAATAATGAATTAACCAGGCTGCGTTGAAACTGTGCGGTTGAGACGTCTTTGCTGTGACCGATGTAGAGTAAATCCAGCGAATTGTAAGAAAGCATGGAGGCAAAATCGTTATATTTTTCTTGTGTTTTGAGGCTGGCTTGTTTCCAATCCCAGAGGGCGCTTACTTTGGAAAACATATCACCGATACCGGAATAAATGAATGAAATCGGGCAACTGTGAATGACATCTAAATCTATAACTACACCGTAAGGAATAGATGATTTGACACTTTTGCGCGCACCGGCTACCGTTAATGATGATGTCGGAGAACAAAAACCATCATTTGAGGTTGAGGTGGGAACACTGATGAACGGAAGACGCAAAAGATAGGCAACGTATTTGGCAAAATCTAAAGCCTTACCGCCACCGATACCGATAATCGCATTGGTATCCGGCGGAAGAGAAAAAGCAGTTTTGGTGATGTCTTCTATGGCAATGGTGTTGACAGCCTCATCACGAATGAGCTCAATGTTATATTCTTTGATGCCGGCATAAAAATCTTTTCCTAACATTTTGGCAATGCCTTCGCCCCAAAAAACGGCGGCTTTGAGCATGTCTTTATCAAATAAATAGCGACCGATTTTGCGAATCTTACCGTTGCCAATTTTCATTAGATAGGGGATGTTAATTTGGCGATTTGGGGTGATTGGATGTTTCATTTCAGTTGTTCCTTTATAAAGTTTTTGACGTCTTGAAAAGTGTTTAAAAATTCTGCTTTCAGATGATTTTTTTGACATTCTTGATAAAGCGTTTTGCGAGCGAAAATTTTATCTGCCAAACGTGCCGGTTCGACATCTGGTAAACCATCTCCGCAATAAATTACTTTAAAACCATGATGTTGTAAATCGGTTACCAAATCAAGCTTGGAGATACCGAGATTTTTATCAGGATATTGAAGATTTGGCGACATGGTGAGACCGGTTTTTTCAGAATATGTTCCGCGATTGGTGATGAGCGTAATGTGATATTTTTCTATTTGTTTTTTGATTAAAACATTAATGTAATAATCACAACCGGCACTTAATATATATACAGGTATATCATGCTTAAAGCAAAAATCTGC
>JAGCRL010000140.1 GCA_017964705.1 Alphaproteobacteria bacterium | reverse complement strand
TGGTTTTCAAAAACAATCTGTCGGATATATATGTCAGAAGATATTTAATGATGGTGATTTTAGAGCAGATATTTTTATTGACAAACAAGGCAATGTCAGCGGAAAGGTTTATGAAATTGCCACAGATGAAGAATTTCTGCCGTTACGAGTAGAAAATATGGGAGGTTTTGCTGGAGAAGTCAGATTTGCTTATCAACAAATACTGGAAGATATCAAAGATAAATGTTTTATTTGTCTGCCTTTTATAACCGCTCAATCTAACCGCCTTGCAATGCTGATTAAGGCCAAATACGGAGATAATCCGCAGTTTTTATTCAAGAAACAACCCGGATTCGGTGTGTTCAAAAATCCCGATAATAATAAATGGTATGGCATGATTATAAACACCAAAGCGGAGAAATTGGATAAAAACATAAGCGGTGAAACAGAAATTATTCATGTCAAATTAACCGAAGAAAAGGTGCAAATTTTACTGAAAAGACAAGGATTTTATCCTTCGTTTAAAAAAAATTGGATTTGTATCGCTTTGGACGATACATTGAAAGATGATGAAGTTATGACATTCATTGATGAAAGCCACGCTTTCACAATTAAACCAACTAAAATAAGGAGAAAAAATGAGCATTTATGATTATAATGTGCCGAAACCAAGCGGCGAAGAATTGAAACTGGCTGACTTAAAGGGCAAAGTTATGCTGATTGTCAACACGGCAACCGGATGCGGATTTACACCGCAATATGAGGCATTGGAACAAATGTATGAGAAGTATCACGATAAAGGATTGGAAATTATTGATATTCCTTGCAACCAATTCGGACATCAAACACCTGGAACAGATGATGAAGTGCACGAGTTCTGCCAATTGCATTACAATACCAAATTTGCTCAAATGAAGAAATCCGATGTAAACGGTGTAAATGAATTACCTCTTTATACTTATTTAAAAGCACAAAAAGGCTTTGCCGGATTTGGGGAGCATAAATTGAGCAAACTCTTGGCGGAAATGCTCTCTAAAGAAGATAAAGATTGGGCTTCAAAGCCGGATATCAAATGGAACTTTACCAAGTTTTTGGTTAATAAAAACGGCGAAGTTGTGGAACGCTTTGAGCCAACCGCCGATATGAACGATGTTGAAGCCAAAATCTCAAAATTGCTTTAATAGGAAGTTGATAATATGAATCGTGATAAAATCATTATAAAAACCAGCATTATAGGTATTTTAACCAATGTGCTTTTGGCGGCATTTAAGGCTGCTGTCGGAATTGTATCCAACTCTATTGCCGTGATATTGGATGCGGTGAATAATTTATCCGATGCGCTTTCATCCATTATTACGATTGTAGGAACAAAACTGGCGGGAAAACTGCCGGATAAAAAACACCCGTTGGGTTACGGACGCATTGAATACTTAAGCGCAATGATTGTGTCGGGGATTGTGCTGTATGCCGGTATTACTTCACTTGTGGAATCAATCAAGAAAATCATTTCTCCTGAAATACCGGATTACAGTATTACTTCGCTCGTTATTATAGCAGTTGCGGTCGTTGTAAAATTTATCTTGGGAAAATACGTCAAAGCACAAGGCAAAAAGGTCAATTCAGGTTCTTTGGTCGCTTCCGGTTCCGATGCCCTGTCGGATGCCATATTATCTGCTTCGGTATTGGTATCGGCAATTATCTTTATTTTCAGCGGACTTTCTCTGGAAGCCTATGTTGGCGTGGTCATTTCCGGTTTTATCATCAAATCCGGTATTGTTATGTTTATGGAAACATTGAATGAGATTTTGGGCACCAGAGCCGATACGGAAATCACATGCAAAATTAAGCCTCATTTAGCACAAATGCCGGAGGTGCGCGGGGCTTATGACTTGGTTATGTATAATTACGGGCCGGATAAGTATTATGCTTCAGTGCATATAGAGGTACCGGATACGATGAGCGCCAAAGAAATAGACCGTCTGACCCGTCAGGCAGAAGCAAAAATATATGAACAAACGGGCGTTATTTTGGCCGGTGTCGGCGTATATGCCTATAATACAAAAAATGACGAGGCTATGAAAATTGAAAAAGACGTCA
>JAGCRL010000139.1 GCA_017964705.1 Alphaproteobacteria bacterium | reverse complement strand
GCTCTGATATACCATATAATTTACCAACACCTTTTAAGAATTCTATTTCTTCTTTTGCAACATTTCCGTCAGCATAAACCATACAGCAAAAACTTTCTACAAAAGTTCTTTTTTCTTCAGCAGTGAGCGTGGCAATATAATCGTATTCATGATTCATTTGTTTTCTCCAATAAACTTTCTTTTGTATCAGTTTAATGTTTATATATTTAAAATGTAGTAAATAAAAAAACAATATTTAATTATAAAATACCACAAAATTTCAAAAAAGATATTGACGATACAAAAATCTTACTGTAAATAGTGGTTTGTTACGGAGTGTTGGCAGAGCGGTAATGCAGCGGATTGCTAATCCGTCATCCTGAATAGGGATGCACAGGTTCGAGTCCTGTACACTCCGCCACTAAAAAGAATCGCATTTGCGGTTCTTTTTTTATTTAATAGAAAAAATATATAGGCTATCGTAAATAATATAACAACTAATAATGTCACAAAGAATCCTGTGCCATACATTAAAAAATTTTCCCATATATTATCTGAATAAATAAAAGAGCCGACCCCTATTACAAATATATTAGATGTTGTTGGCATACTCCACCAAACAGGTATCCAAACATCTGCAAAGCTCGGTTGAGTGAAGGAGACGGTAAACATTAAAGATAATAAAATGAGCTTTTTCATAGGTATCTCCTTTATTCAAATTTTTTTAAAAAATCTAATATATATGGTTGGTTTCTAAAAAAAGTGTTGTGATTTTCCTTCTCTAATAAATGAATTACTTTATGATCTGAAGGACAGGCATCGTATAGCCACTGTGAGTGATGATAAGGAATTAACTTATCCTTTTTGCTATGTATCAGCAACAAAGGTTTTTTATATTGGCTAATGTATTTGATAGAAGGTAATTTATATTTTAAAAGGTAAGGTGCTAAAGGAATTGGCATTTCTGAAACCAAACTTTCCAATGAAGAAAAAGGAGAAGTTAAGATTAATCCATCTACATCCCGTAAAGAGGTAAGACCTGAGGCAATAGACGTACCAAAAGAATATCCATAGACAACTATCGTTTTATATCCTTCTTTTTTTAACCAATCAAAAGCTACTGCTGCATCTTTAAATAAATTTTCTTGGGTTAATTTGCCTTTGATTCCGGCAAAACCTCTGATTTCCACCGCAAAAACAGTATAGTTATTTTCTGTAAGAAGGCGTAGCTCTGGGGCAAATGTGGCTATCTGCCCGGCATTTCCATGAAAAAATAGAATTGCCGGTTTATCAATATCCCCTTTATAATACCAAGCCATAATTTTAGTTCCATCGTGAGAAATGAAAGGTTTTTCCTCAAACATATCTAAGGACTTTTTTTGAGGAGAAACATAGTGTTTATTCGGATAAAATATGAGTTCTTCTTGTATTGAATATAAAACACCGCAATAAATCAAAAGCGTTATTAAAGAAAATAAAAGTATCTTAAAAAATTTTTTCATTAGTCTTTTATGTGTAGATAAGAAGTTACAACGTTTTATTGTTGTAGTTTATACTATTAAATATTTCAAAACTGTAAATGTTTTAACTCTTACTCTCATATTGGTTTAAAATTATTTGAAAATTTGTTTTTATTTAACATCTCTGGACAAAATAATGTTTTTCTTTACTTTATTTTAATTTTCTTGTTATATTTTATGTATAGTAGATTTATTTTACTTTATTCTTAAAATAATTATTGACAAAAATAAAAATACCTGTCATTTATTATGTCAATAATAAGAAAGGAAACAAGTATGATTAAGGCAACAATTAGAAATCAAACAAAAAGGAATGCGTTTGCAAAAGCTAATGCAAAAAAAATTGGGAGCGGCATTTGCCAATCCAGACCCATTGTTGGTGGTTTGGTGCTTGACAGCTATAAGCTGATAGCTAGTGGCAATTGTTCGGAGGTTCCTCTTAAACAAAAACGCAGTAATGTTATTCTTTTTGATAAGCAAAAAGAAGTTGCTTAGGTTTTTAGATAGAAGTTTTATCAGCTCGCTTTAAGCGAGCTTTTTTATTACACACACATAATTAAAATAATAAAAAATTGCTTGCAAATCTGCCTTAAATTTATATATTCAAGGGGAGATTAATAATAAAGTTTATAAGGAGAATAACATGCCTTTAGTTTCTATGCGTCAGATTTTAGATCACGCGGCTGAGAACAATTATGGTGTTCCGGCATTTAATATTAATGATATGGAACAAGTTATTGCTGTTTGTGAAGCGGCAAAAGAAGTTAACGCTCCGGTAATTATTCAAACATCTACCGGTGCACGTAAATTCGCCGGCGATCCGATGATTCGCCATATGATTGCCGCTGCTATTGAAATGTATCCGGAATTGCCGATTTGTTTGCACCAAGATCACGGTTCCACCGTTGATATCTGTCAATCTGCACTTGTTAACGGATATTCTTCTGTGATGATGGATGGTTCTTTAGAAGCTGACGGCAAAACACCTTCTTCTTATGAATATAATGTTCGCGTAACAAAAGAAGTTGTGGCCAGAGCTCATGCTGTTGGGGCTTCGGTTGAAGCAGAACTTGGTGTTATTGGCTCTTTGGAAACAGGCAAAGGCGATAAAGAAGATGGTCATGGCGCAGAAGGTGTTATTGATAAAAAGCGTCTTGTTACAGACCCGGATGAAGCACAAAGATTTGTAGCAGAAACAAATATTGATGCTTTGGCGGTGGCTGTTGGCACATCTCATGGTGCTTATAAATTTACACGTAAGCCTACCGGTGATATCTTAGCGATTGATGTAATTGAAAAAATTCATGCAAAATTGCCAAACACGCATATGGTTATGCACGGTTCGTCTTCTGTTCCCCAAGAATTACAAGATTTGATTAATGCTTATGGCGGAGCTATTCCGCAAACATTCGGTGTGCCGGTAGAAGATATTGTACGCGGTATTAAAGCCGGTGTGCGCAAAGTTAATGTAGATACAGACTGCCGCATGGCAATTACCGGAGCTATCCGCAGATTGTTTGCAGAGAATCCGAAGGAATTTGATCCTCGTAAATACTTAAAACCTGCTATTGAAGAAATGAAAAAGGTTTGTATTGCTCGTTACACAGCCTTTGGTGCAGCCGGTCATGCCGATAAGATTAAGCCTATTCCACTTTCTGTTATGGCAAAAAAATACGCCGGATAATTAGTGGTTGGTATGTTTATTTTTAAAGCTCGGAGCAATCCGAGCTTTTTTATTTAAAACACTGTTGACAAAAAACGCTAAACATGTTATTTTTTTGTACAGAACAGAATTATTTTTAATATTACTTAACTTGAAGCTAAGCTTCCGTGGACTACTGCCCCAGGACAGGAACCACGTATAAAAGGAGGATTCATACTCCCTTGCATTATCTCTCAAAGCGTTGAGAATAAAGATGTGCTTGAAAAAACGTTCGCGATGAAAAAGAACACAACTGCGGTGCTGAAGCACCTTTACGAGATCGGTCTGCTCAAGACTGATCTCTTCGAGATCATCCTGAGTGGCAATGTTGACCTAAACATCCTCAGGATTATGATCCGTAACGGATGGACTTCAGATCCCAATGAAGTCCGTGAAAACGGATCAATATCAGACAGCGGTTGGGATATGCTGAGCGGAACATCATTTTACCATAAATTCGCACATATAACGCCAGCTGCTCTGGCGTTTTATCGCGGAGAAAATAGTATATACAAGCTCCTGAATGAATTTAATGCTAAATTCATCGTTCAAACGAACGAGGAGTTTGATAAAGAAATGGACTGGGCTTAATCTTAGCCCATTTCTTTTTTAAAAATAATAGTAAACGCTTCTCTTAAAAGAGAAGTTTTGTTGTTTTAAATCAAAAAATTAATTAACCTCTATAACAAATACTTTCTTTAACGGATATGTATTTATTATTTGTACCCTTTATAAATTATTATGCCGGAGAGACCATCATGGACATCTGCTTGCCTTCTAATTTCGGTTCAGAATCCACTTTACATAAGCCTTCCAAATCTTCTATTAATTTATTTAAGACTTCTTTTCCCATGTCATTGGCACTTAGTTCACGTCCTTTATAACGCATGGTAAATTTAACCTTATCTCCTTGGGCTAAAAACTTTTTAGCTTGTTTGAGCTTAACTTCATAGTCGTGTGCTTCTATCATCGGACGAAGCTTTAATTCCTTAATATTGACAACTTTTTGGTTTTTCTTGGCTTCATTCTTTTTCTTTTGAAGCTCATATTTATACTTACCATAATCTAAAACTTTGCATACCGGCGGATTAACCTGAGGTGAAATCTCTATCAAATCTAACCCAACTTCTTGAGCAATATGCATTGCTTCCGATAGAGATACAACTCCTAAATTTTCTCCATTATAATTAATTAAACGAACTTCTTTTGCTTTAATATCTTGATTTATGCGTGGTCCGTCTGTTTCTCGTACTGGCGCATTTGTGTTTTCCGTAGCTATTGTTACCTCCAATAAAAAATTAGTTACGTGTAATATGATACTTAAGTGTATTCAACGTGCATCAAAAATCTGTATAGACTCGAATTTATTTTTTTAAAAAACTGCATTATTATAAAAATTTTAT
>JAGCRL010000138.1 GCA_017964705.1 Alphaproteobacteria bacterium | reverse complement strand
TTATGAGGATAATTATGGTCAGCAAAACATCAGCTAGTGAAACTCCTAAAGTTTCTAAAACAGTTACAGCTAAAAAAGCGCCTGCCAAAAAGGTAGTAGCAAAGAAAGTTGTAGCAAAAAAATCGGTTGCTAAAGCTAAAAGTACACCGATTTTGGATACTCAAGTTCCTGTTAAAGCAGATATTAACCCGGTTGAGCAAGTTTTGGAAATTAAAGCTCACAATGAGGAGAAAAAAGCTATCAAGACAACCGCAAAAGCTGTTCGTAAAGCTACTAAGGCGGTTAAATCTGCTCCTGTTAGTGAGGAAAAAGGAAATAAAGCTGTGCCACATCGTGAAGCTGCTATTTCTGTAAAAAATACTGCACAACAAGTTGCAGCTAAGAAATTTGCAACTCTTAAAAATGAGCCAGAAGCTAAAAAAGCTTGTAATTGTGGTTGTAAAGACGGTATGTTGGCCGCATGGGCACGCGCTTATAAAAATATGTTCAATTTTAAAGGGCGTACTTCTCGTTATGAACTTTGGGCATTTTCTTTATTTAATTTATTGTTTGCCATTGTTTTTTATAATTTGTTGATATTTGTATGCTCTAAGATGAGCTTAAATTGGGCTGAAACTACTTTTAATTTCGTATTTTCTTTGTTTTTTGTTGCTCAATTTGTTACTATTACCGCTCTTACTGTCAGAAGAATCCATGATGTCGGTTATACGGCATGGAAAGGCTTCTTTTTCCCATTGATAATTAGTTCTATTGTTATTGTGGTACTATTGGCGGCTATAAGTGCCTATATACATAATGTTCAAAGTTCAGGGATTATTGTTGAGTGTGCCTATTATTTGTTGGCTTTTGCTTTTCTTACTGCCTTATTTTATTTCACAAAGATCATTTTGGTCAGCCAGTTCTATGATGCTGAGCCTGTTGATAATAAATATGGTAAATTGCGGTATAACGAACTTTGCTATAAAAATAAAGGTTTGAGATATACTGTTTGGTTTTATATCATCAGTTATATGTTATACATAGTATGGTATAGTGCTGTTTTATCACTTGTCAGATACATGTAATCAGCATATTCTAGATTTGAATCAAAATAACCCCCGTCAGATAAAATTTACGGGGGTTATTTTGATAGATAGTAAAACTTCATAATAATTTGACAGCCGAGTTATAATGCTGTGATTGCCGTATCTAGCATTTGCGATGCCTGATGAGGCATTTTTTCCCAAAAACTATTATATTGCTCCAGCTGTTTTTCTTTTCCAACAACATCACTAATTATACGGAGAGATATAAAAGGAACTTTATTTAGATAGCACGTTTGAGAAACTGCGGCACTTTCCATATCAACTGCTAATGCTTGCGGAAATAATTGTTTTATCTCTTTTAAACGTGTTACATCCGTTAAAAACTGATCTCCTGTAACAGTCAGTCCACATTTAAAATGCGGTGCAGCTTGTGATATCTTTTGGATTGTTTCTGATAATGAAACAAAATACAGCGGAAAGTCTTGAACTTGCCCTTTAGCATTAGGCTCTCCACACCAAACATCATGGTAACAAACTTTATTTGCCAAAACAATATCGCCTTGTTCCAGAGAATTATCAATTCCTCCTGCCAAACCGGTATTAATAACAATATTGGCCCCTAATTTACAGGCCTCATTTGTTGCCAATGCGGCATTTACTTTTCCTAATCCGGATTTTATTAATATAATTTCTTTGCCATGAGCTTGCGCTTTTGCTACTGATTTTTCATTTTTAAAATTATACAAAGAACTAACAGCATCAAATTCACTTTGCATTGCTGTAATTATTGCTACTCTAGTCATGCTTATTCCTAACTGTATTTTCTGACAATGCCATATAAAACGCCTTGGATTTTTAATCTGTCTTTAGTTATTTTAATCGGGCTGTATTCTTTATTACACGGTAATAACCATACTTCATTGCCGGATTTTTTATCTAATACTTTTAGAGTTGCTTCTTCGTTATCTACCAAGGCAACAACTATTTGCCCGTTATTAGCTTGATCTGCCCGACGGATAATAGCCGTATCTCCATCAAATATACCCGCTTCTATCATTGACTCTCCCTCAATGGTTAAAGCATATAACTCCGATGAAGTGGAAAAACTTTTAGGAATATATATGTATTCTGATGGATTGGCAATTGCTTCTATCGGAGTGCCGGCGGCAATTTTACCGTAAAGCGGAATCATCAGTGAAAATTCTGTTGCATCATTTTCATTAGCTACATCAGCCGCATGAATTTGAGTATCTACTCTTTCCGGAACTTTAAGAACTTCCAGGGCACGAGCTCTATGTGCCAATTTACGAACAAACCCCCTTTCCTCTAATGAATTTAACAGAACATGAATTCCTGACTTGGACTTTAGATTTACTGCTAATTTCATCTCTTCAAACGAAGGGGAATGACCATGTTCTTTGATAAAGCTATCAATGAACAAAAGTAGTTTAAGCTGTTTGGGTGTTAACATAGCGTCTCCTTTCTTCCACATTTTGTTCTACTTTAGTTCTGTGTTTTCCAAATGTCAAGTACTTTTTTTGTTCTTTTTTATTTCTAATATTTTAGCTTATTTTTAATCTTTTGTTTTTATAATTTGTCATGTGATTTGTGGAGCCACATTATGACTGATTTTTCATACAAGATCGTGAAAACCTCTTCTCCTATTGATAAGTTGGTTGTTTTTTTGCATGGTTATACCAGTAATGCAGAAGACATTATGCCTTATGCAGAGATATTGGCTAAAAATTTGTGTAACACGCTTATTGTTATTCCGGAAGCCAGTATGACCAGTGAGCGTAAAGAAGGTAAAAAACAATGGTATGCCTTGCTTGATATTGATCCGGAACGGCGACGTAAACAACCTGATACACCTACAGAAGAAATTGTTGAAATATACAATAAAGCTGGAGTCAGAATCAGTTCTGTGGCGAAGAAGATTAATCGTTTTATCTCTCAATTTCAAAAAAAATACCATATTTCAAACAAGCATACTTTTGTTATGGGGTTTTCTCAAGGTGCCATGTTAGCCCTTTATACCGGTTTAACCAGGCGCTATGAATTGGGTGGTGTGTTTCCTTTTGCTGGAATTATATGTGGCAAGGATTTACTTGAAAAAGAACAGGTTTCCCATCCGGAGGTTTATCTTTTTCATGGAACGGATGATTTTGCTGTGCAATATAAAACTTTGGAATTTACCAAAAATTGGTTGGCTAATCACCATATTGCATGGACGGCTCTGGAATATGAAGGAATTGCACATAAACTTATTATTGATGAAATGCTTGATGCTGCTAAGATAATAAATCAGCAAAATTAATTTTTCATATTTTCTTTTAACCAATTTAATATTTCTATAAATCTTATCGCAGAAGCTTTGGAGCTTAGTTTTTCGGCTGTTATCTTTTGAGCGGCTATCTGCATTTCTTTTACTTTTTGAGGGTGATTTCTATAATAGTCTGCTTTTTGTTGGAAATCTTCAAGTGATTCATAAAAAACTATTTGATTGCCGTAAACTTCATTAACAACCGAATTAAAGGAAGAAAATACCATTGTACCAGCGGCTGTTGCTTCCATAAGTTCAATGGGAACAGTTTTAGATTCAGGAGCGTTGTGTTCATTATATATAATAACAGATGAGCTTTCATTTAAAATTCGATTTCTTTGTTTTGCTTTACCATATGGGAGGATATTGGGTGTTTGATCTTTCCAAAAAGCCCCCATAAACCAACTTTGCTTTTTTGTTTTTAAATATTCTGCCACAGGAGATATTTTATTGTTTGCGCTATAATATAAAAACGAATATTTTTTTTGTTTTTCCATGGGATAGAATATTGATAAATCTACTCCTAAGTACATTTGTGCAGATTGGATATTGGAGCGCATATAGTGCTCATAAATTTCTTGGTATGGGGTTAAAACAATTATCGGTTTTTTTATATTTTTCCATTCAATCGGATAATACGCTTCTGTATATATAAAATTAAATACCGATTGAGATTTTTCAGCCATAGCCACAGCCGAAGAATTATTTATCCATATGCTGTATGATTGAGGATTTTGCTCTGACTTGCTGTTTAAAACAACATGAAAGCCATTTTTTCTTAATTCTTGAATAAAGCCTCTTTCTCGAGAGTTTAGTTGTTGGGTTTCCGTATATACATAGATTTTCTCTTTTGCGACCATAGCAAACGGCAGCGTGCATAGCACAACTGCCGTTGCCAATAATCCCAGAAATACTAAAAGTCTATGTCTGGTTTTTAATTTCATTTCGAGTTTTTTATCATTAATCAAAAATTCAACTAACCAGTTTAAGCGCTGGGTAAACGCATCTACATTATATTCTGAAACAGCTATTCTGTAGGCTTTTTCAGCTTTTTCTGCACGAGCCTCCGGATTGTTGATATATTGATCATATAATGCTTTCAGTTCTTTGGCATCTTTAAACATTGGAATAGAATCACCAAAAACAGCTTCTATTTCTTTGTTGTATGGTGCAATGATAAAACCTTTAGCAGAGGCAACATCATAAATTCTGGATGGAATAATGCCAATTTCTGCTTCATGAGCACTAACATTTACTAAATTAATTTTAGCAGAAGAGAAATATGCACCTAAGTCATTTTCATGAATGTATTCACCTTTGATGTATTTATCTTCAATGTTATCTGCCCAGAAACGACCATAAATTTCAACTGGTAATTCTACTTCTAATGCTGCAGCAATAGCTTGACTATGACGATCATTATCTCCTACATAGAGCAGATCACGTACTAAGTCTTCTCTTGGTGCCGGATAGAAAACTGACGGATCAGAAAATTCCGGCAACATTACTGCTGCATATCCTGCGCCAATTACGTAATTATAAAAATCTCTTGATGAAGTTGCTATGCCATCAAATTTATCCAACTCTTCCGGATATAAAGAATCAAAATCTCTGATATAAAGTATATTAACGGCTTTCTTGTTTGGTCTAAATTCATTAAACGGATTGTAACCACGAACATAGAAATTAACCCCGGCATCTTCTGCATTAGACGGATAAAGATTATCTTCTGTTGATGAAACAACACTATAACCTATACGTGCAAAGGCCTTTTCCATTGCTCCACTTATATCAGCTCTGTTCATTGTCCGATATTGGCGCAATTCTCCAACACGTAGCGCTATCTTGTTTAAATCTGCTTTAGGGGCATTTCCTTTAAAAGCCAGCAGTCCTATTATCAATACCAATAAGATTAATGTTAGTATTGATAAAATAATTTTCATTGCTTTGTCACTCATCCTATCACTCCCGATATAAATATTTAACCTTATCTTTTCAGATTTTGGGGATATTTTATTGGCTATTATTCATTTTAACAAGTCAAAACTTTTTATTTACACAGAATTTAGTGTTTGACATTACTCTTTTTTTTATGTAAAGACAGTTCACTACTAATGTTTGAGAAAGGGTATCCCAATGAAATATATTTGTACTGTTTGCGGACAAGTTATCGAAAGCGATAGCATGCCTGAAGTTTGTCCTGTTTGCGGAGCAAGAACTTTTGAACCGATGGATGATGCTGAAAAAAATTATGCTGATGAACATAGAATCGGTGTTGCTAAAGGGCTTGATGAACGCATTGTTTCCGGTTTACGTGAACATTTTTCCGGCGAATGCTGTGAAGTTGGAATGTATTTAGCAATGAGCCGCCAGGCTGACCGTGAAGGATATCCGGAAATAGCAGAAGCTTTTAAGCGCTATGCTTTTGAAGAAGCTGACCATGCTTCCAGAATTGCCGAAATGTTAGGTGAAGTTGTTACCAACTCGACCAAGAAAAATGTTGAATTACGTGCTGCTGCTGAATTCGGTGCTTGTGACGGCAAAAAGAAAATTGCAACATTGGCTAAAGAATTAGGCTATGATGCTGTGCATGACAGTATTCATGAGATGGCTAAAGATGAAGCTCGCCATGGTAAGGGTTTTGACGGTTTATTAAAACGTTATTTTAAGTAATTAGTTATTAATAAAAAAGCCTGCATATTATTGTTGCAGGCTTTTTTTATGGCTTTATCTGCGCCGTTTTTGTTGATTGGTTTTGGGCTTAAAATTTCTGGCATAACGATTAAACTGCCGTTGTTGTTCTTCTCCCCAACCCATAACATAGTTGTTTCCCATTACAATTAAAGGAGTTCCCAAGGTTTGTTCCGGAATACGATATTTACGGGCAAACCGCAATAAATATGACATATTGTTCCCTTCGTGAACATTTAATTCCCTTATATCATAATTTCTATAATAACGCTGTATATAGCTGCGTGCATGATCACAATGCATACAACCAGGCTGAGAAAACACATAAATTCGATTAGTGGTACGTTTTTCATGACAACCACCTAATACAACCATTACAGCCAACATTAATGCCATTAGTACTTTTTTCATTTTCATCCCTCGGATTATTATTCTGATTTTTTATGATATAACACAAGAATTAAAAAAACTTAAATATCCTTTTTAATTTTATACACTTAATATTCTTGACAGCCTTTATTTTTTGTTGTTTACTGTAACAGTTTTTAATTATAATACTAGGATTTTTAGCTATGGCTTTGAAAAATTTAAGAGAAAATAATTATCCAGAATGGTATCAAAATGTAGTTAGCGCAGCTGATATGGCTGAAGTTTCATCTTCTCCTGGATGCATGGTTATTAAACCATGGGGATACGGAATTTGGGAACGTATCCAACATTTGCTTGATGAAAAAATTAAAGAAACCAATCATGAAAATTGTTATTTTCCGATGCTTATTCCTCTTAGCTTTTTCCAAAAAGAAGCTGAGCATGTGGAAGGTTTTGCTAAGGAAATGGCGGTTGTTACCCATTCTCGCTTAAGTAAAGAGGATGGTAAACTTGTACCGGCCAGTCCTTTAGAAGAGCCTTTGATCATTCGTCCGACATCAGAGACAATTATTGCCGATTCATTTTCCAAATGGGTACATTCGTATCGTGATTTGCCTATTATGATTAATCAATGGGCTAATGTTATGCGCTGGGAAATGCGGCCACGCTTATTTTTGCGTACTAGAGAATTTTTGTGGCAAGAAGGGCATACTGCTCATGCAACTTTTGAAGAAGCCGAACAAGAAGCCGAATTAATGCTTAAAGTATATGAAGACTTATGTGTTAATGATATGGCTATGCCGGTTATCTCTGGCAAAAAACCTGAGTTTGATAAATTCCCTGGAGCTGTTACGACCTATTGTATTGAAGCAATGATGCAAGATGGACGTGCTCTTCAAGCCGGAACATCGCACTTTTTAGGGCAGAACTTTGCTAAATCTGCCGATATTAAATTCGTCAACACTAATAACGAGCAAGAATATGCCTATACTTCTTCTTGGGGTGTTTCTACTCGTCTTATTGGTGGTTTGATTATGACGCATGCAGATAATGAAGGAATGTGTGTTCCGCCGAAATTAGCTCCTTATCAGGTTGTTATTGTGCCTATCTTAAAAGATAAGAATAAAGCCGCAGAAATTATGGATTATGCGCAAAATCTTAAAAATGCGCTTAAAACTCAATTTTTTGCAGGTGAAAAGATTCGAGTTAAATTAGATGACAGACTGAAAGAATCTGTTGATAAGATGTGGGAGTGGACCAGAAAAGGTGCTCCTTTGATTGTGGAAGTAGGCGCTAAGGATTTAGAAAAAAATGCTGTTATGTTCCGTAATCGTATTTTTATTAATCAGCCTGAATGGAAAAATTTTGAAAGCTTTGATTCTTTTGTTACAACTGTCAGCGATAAACTGCAAAATATTCAAGATGAAATGCTAAATCAGGCAAAACAGCTTT
>JAGCRL010000137.1 GCA_017964705.1 Alphaproteobacteria bacterium | reverse complement strand
GAAAAACATTGTATCCTTAAAAAAAACGGCTATTATCTGTTTAAATTGAAGGAGTTTTAATATGCCGGATTTTGAATTGGAAAATAATTATCAAGGTATTGTGGCCGGAGTTGATGAGGCTGGGCGAGGCCCTTGGGTGGGGCCGGTTGTTGCCGGGTGTGCCGTTTTTTTAACGCATCAGGTTAATCAACAGCTGTTAGATAATCTAAATGATTCTAAAAAACTCTCTAAGAAAAAAAGAGAAATGTTGTATGATTTATTGCAGCAAGAAGCGGCGCTCGGAAATATGCTTATCGGAATCGGTGAGGCTAGTGCGCAAGAAATTGATGAGATAAATATTTTGAATGCTTCTTTTTTGGCAATGAAACGAGCGATATTGAATAGCCAGGCAACGCCAGATATTGTTTTGGTGGACGGCAATCGTGAACCGAAAAATTTTAATTGTGCGGTGCGGGCTGTTATTAAAGGTGATGCAAAATCTTACTCAATTTCTGCAGCATCTATTTTAGCAAAAGTATATCGTGATCGGTTGATGGAAAAAATGGCGCAGCAATATCCGGGATACGGGTTTGAAAAAAATGCCGGTTATGGGACAAAAACGCATATCGAAGGATTGCAAAAATTGGGTATTACTCCGGAGCACAGACGCTCTTATGCACCAATTAAAGCTTATATCTTAAAAGATAAAGCAGCTTGATAAAATTAGGTGTTTTTTGTTTATAAAATTAAGATTTGATTTATATCGTTTTAATTTCGTTATATCTTATTTTATCTAATTTAAGGAACCATTATAATGTTAAAAAGAATTTTTTTATCGCCTTTTATTTTGCCGCTACTGTTTCTTGTTTTATGGGGCAGTTTTATCTGGGGTGCATGTTTTATGTATGCAGATGATTTATTGCAATTGACGGAAGATGGCGAATGTATAGATGTTATTGCCAAGCTCGGGTACATCTTTTTATTATATCTTTTGCTGTTTGTTTATCGTGATTTTTCGGATAAAATGTTGGCATGGGGAATGTATATTTTCTTGGCGTTGGTTTGTTTTTTAAGAGAATCCGGAATTCAGCATCATTTATCTATGACAGACAGTACCCCGTTTAAATCTCGTTTTTTCTTAAATCCGAATAATTTTTTATTTGAAAAGATTATTTATGGCGGTTTTCTGTTGCTGATTTTTTGGATGCTCGGTTATTTTGCTTGGAAATATGGTAAGTCGCTGATTAAAGGTTTTTTGAAGTTTGATACAATTGCCTGGTCGGTTGCGGTGTTATGTTGTGCAGGTGTGGGGTCTAAATATATTGATAGATTTCCTGCCAATTATCGCAGAAGCCATCCGGGAATGTCTTTGGATGAAAATGTGTATGCTATTTTGCAAGTTGTGGAAGAGGTAACAGAGATGTTTTTGCCGTATTTGGCAATGTTTATCATTTTGCAATATCATCTGTTAAAAAAGAAAGAGGTTTCATAATTTGAGAAAATGCTTTTTAAGACAGCTGCTTTGAGGCGGCTGTTTTTTTTGATAAAATATCTTGAAATATAGAAACAAGATGGATATACTTATTCTGTTTTCTTTTAATTTTTATTATATTACTAATCTTATTTTTATGGACACAGACAAAAAGACCTCTGGCACTCCATTGAAAAGTTTTTCAATTGGGAGGTTCCAAGTCGGATCGAGAGCAGAGATTGAGCTTCATCAAAACTACGATCTCGTGAGCGGAGATGAACTCACAGTGAAGAACCCTCAGGGTGAAGTTGTCTATCAAGGATTGCGCGGCTTTTCCCCTCTTTCAGAGAAAATGCACT
>JAGCRL010000136.1 GCA_017964705.1 Alphaproteobacteria bacterium | reverse complement strand
TACCTTCAGCGCCTAAACGCAAAGCAGATTGCATAACTCTCTTCATCGCAAGACGGAAAGCAACTCCTCTTTCCAATTGTTGTGCAACAGATTCAGCAACCAACTTACCATCAAGCTCGGGCTTTCTAACTTCCAAGATGTTTAATTGAACTTCAGAATCAGTCAACTTTTGAATATCTTTTCTTAATAACTCAATGTCTTGACCTTTCTTACCAATAACAACACCTGGTCTGGCTGAATGAATAGTTACTCTTGCTTTCTTAGCAGGACGTTCAATAACTATCTTGCTAATACCGGCTTGAGCCAACTTGTTTTTCAAAAATTTTCTAATCTTTAAATCTTCGTGGAGGTAATCGGTAAATTTCTCATCAGCATACCAACGAGAATCCCATGTGCGGTTAACACCTAAACGAAGACTGATCGGATTTACTTTCTGTCCCATTTATTTTACTCCCCACGCTCTGCAACAACAATGGTTAATTTAGAGAAAGGCTTTAATATCCTTGCACCTCTACCTTTACCGCGTGCATGCATACGTTTCATAACAAGACCATTGCCGGTATAAGCTTCTGCAACAACAAGCTTATCAATGTTTAACTTGTGGTTGTTTTCAGCATTAGCAATAGCCGATTTTAATACTTCCAAAGCAACTTTTGCAATTCTCTTCTTAGAGAAGCTAAGCTCTGCAACAGCCTTTTCTACAGATAACCCGCGAATTGTCTGTGCAACGAGATTAAGCTTACGAGCGCTTGAACGGATAGAATTGTTTTGAGCCATTGCTTGGTTCTCAGCCAATCTTCTTGTATCTTTAGCTTTACTCATAATTAACCTCTCTTAACTTTTTTATCTGCAGCGTGCCCATAAAAGGTACGTGTCGGAGCAAATTCGCCGAACTTATGACCAACCATATCTTCGGTAACCAATACCGGAATAAATTTATGGCCGTTATGTACACCAAATGTCAAACCGACAAATTGTGGCAACATAGTAGAACGACGAGACCAAATTTTAATCACTTCATTACGTGTAGATGCTCTTGCTGCTTCAGCTTTCTTAAGAAGATAACCATCAACAAAAGGTCCTTTCCATACAGAACGAGTCATTTGTTTACCTCCTTATTTCTTTTTGTTTTCATGACGAGATCTCATAATAAAGCGATCTGTCTTCTTGTTAGAACGAGTTTTAGCACCCTTAGTCGGTTTACCCCATGGTGTCACAGGATGACGACCACCGGATGTACGACCTTCACCACCACCATGTGGGTGATCAACAGGGTTCATTGCTACACCGCGAGTAATAGGACGAATACCCAACCAACGTGAACGACCGGCCTTACCCAAAGAAACGTTTTGGTTATCTGGGTTAGAAACAGCGCCTACGGTAGCCAAACATTCTTCACGAACAATCCGAAGCTCGCCTGAAGAAAGTTTTAATTGAGCATATCCGGCATCTTTACCAACAACTTGAGCATAACAACCGGCAGAACGAACAAGCTGTCCGCCTTTGCCAACTTTAAGTTCAACATTGTGCACGATTGTACCAACCGGCATACTCTTTAAAGGCATAGCATTACCCGGCTTAATATCAGCTTTCTCGGCAGAGATAACTTTATCGCCGGCTTTTAATCTTTGTGGAGCCAAAATATAAGCCTTTTCGCCATCTTCATAGTTAATTAAAGCAATAAAAGATGTACGGTTAGGATCATATTCGATTCTCTCCACCGTTGCTTCACAATCAAATTTATTACGCTTAAAGTCGATAATGCGGTATTTACGTTTGTGTCCACCGCCGATTCTCCGACTTGTAACGTGTCCGAAATTATCACGCCCACCAGTTTTGGTTAGACCACGGGTCAAACTTTTCTCAGGATTGCCCTTATAAAGCTCACTTCTATCAACAATAACAAGTTGACGAAGACCTGGAGTAGCGGGCTTAAATGTTTTCAAAGCCATGACTAAATTCCTGCTGTAACATCAATATTTTGACCTTCGGCAAGTGTAATAATCGCTTTCTTGTAATCAGAACGAACGCCTTCATAACCTCTAAAGCGCTTTACCTTACCGGTTTGTTTAACGGTATTTACTCTTTCTACTTTAACATTAAAGATTGCTTCAATAGCAGCTTTAATGTCTTTCTTTGTAGCAGACAAAGGAACCATAAAGACAACTTTGCCGGCTTCAGAAGAGCCCATAGATTTTTCGGTAATTACCGGACGAAGTAATGTATCATACATTTTTGCAGTTACATTGTTTGTTTTTACTGATTTCTTCATTGTAATCTTTCCTCCAAGCAAGCAACTGCGTCTTTAGTTAATACCAACTTCTCTTTTTTCAAAATATCGTATACATTAGCACCAATTGTCGGTAATACATCTACACCTACAATATTACGGCTGGCTAATGCAAAATTAATATCAACTTCCTTACCATCTATAAACAAGCAGTTTGTCCAACCCAAACTTTCCAACTTAGAACGTAATTCTTTTGTCTTTGGATTAGATAACTTTGCTTCGTCAATAACAATAAGGTTACCCTCTTTCGCTTTCGCAGAAAGAGCTGTTTTCAGACCTAATTTTCTGAACTTCTTAGTCAGGTCATGAGAGTGATCTCTAACAACCGGACCAAATACTATACCACCTTTTCTAAATTGAGTACCCTTCCGGCTACCTTGACGAGCATTACCGCTACCTTTTTGCTTAAACGGTTTTGCCGGTGTCAATGCAACATCGGAACGTCCTTTTGTTTGGTGGTTACCGCATTGGCGCATAGCTAATTGCCAATTAACCACGCGGTGTAAAATATCGGCACGAACATCAACACCAAAAATAGCATCGTTTAATTCTATGCTACCGACATTTTCATTATTCAAATTTAAGATGTCCTGTTTCATTTTCAAAAATCCTTACTCTTATGCATTATCAGCTGCTGTTTCTTCAGCTTTAACTGCAACAGGTTCATCAACCTTTTTCAAACCGGCAGGCATCGGCAATTTAACATCTGCTGTTTTTTTTAATGGCATCTGTAACGCGAACCCAAGCATTCTCAGCTCCGGGAACACCACCTTTAACCATAATTAAACCGCGAGAGCCATCAACGGCAACAACTTTCAAGTTTTGAACGGTAACGCGTTCATCACCCATATGTCCGGCCATCTTCTTGCCTTTAAATACCTTACCCGGATCTTGTCTTTGTCCGGTAGAACCATGTGAACGGTGAGAAATAGAAACACCGTGTGTTGCTTCCAAACCTGCGAAGTTATGACGCTTCATAACACCGGCAAAACCTTTACCGATAGATGTTGCGCAAACATCAACATATTGTCCAGCAACAAAATGTTCTGCAGACAATTCATCACCAACTTTAAGCAGGCAATCTTCACTAACTCTGAACTCGCCTAACTTTTTCTTTGGCTCAACATTAGCCTTGGTGAAGTAACCTTTCATCGGCTTAGAAACATTCTTCGCCTTCACAGCCCCTGTTCCGAGTTGAACAGCACTGTATCCGTCTTTTTCATTTGTTCTGACATTAACAACTTTTAAACCATCAACAGCCAAAACCGTTACCGGTACATGAGTGCCGTCTGCTTCAAAAATTCTTGTCATTCCAAGTTTTTTTGCGATAAGACCAGTACGCATTATTATTTTTCCTTTTCAATAGGTTGATTTTATCTTTCAAAAACCAACATTAAAATTATAACTTAATTTCTACATTCACACCCGCTGCCAAGTCTAATTTCATCAACGCGTCAACGGTTTGCGGTGTAGGATCTACAATATCAAGAAGTCTTTTGTGAGTACGAATTTCGAACTGCTCGCGAGATTTCTTGTCAACATGAGGAGAACGGTTAACCGTAAACTTCTCAATTTTTGTTGGCAGAGGAATAGGTCCTCTAACACTTGCTCCGGTTCTCTTAGCTGTATGAACAATCTCTTTTGTAGAAAGATCTAACAAGCGATGATCAAAAGCCTTAAGGCGGATTCTGATATTTTGTGTATCCATCATTTTAACACTTTTCCTATAACTAAATGGCAAAAAACTCCAAAAATGGAATTTGCCATCTAAAAAATTACTGCAAACATCCGCAACAACCAGTTTGCATTTATGAGTTATATTTATTCGCAAAAAGAATTTTATTTTGTAAGTTCAAACCCTTAGCAATATTAAAATTTTCTTAACATTTGTTGCGTGTGCGTTTGTAACATTTAAATTTTATTATTGCAAGCAAAAAATGCACAAAAAATCAAAAAAAACGACTTTTTAAATCTTTTAAAAACCCTTGCTACGATTCGGCTTGAATCCTATAGACAAAAATTACAGGGTTTAAATTTGAATAAATAGATTTACATAAAAAATGCACTTAAAAATATAAAGGAAAAAATATGTTAAGTCTAATTATATCAATGCTTATATTATCTTCAGAACCAAACCAACCAACTGAAATTATCGGTTCTGCCGCCACACCCGACGGAGGACGCAACGAAATTTTTGTTAAACAACCTCAAGATACTATAGATCCTTTCGGATATATTGCACCTGAACCGCAAGAACCGCCGACTGTTATTACACCAAATAACAAGCCTCCACAGCAAGTTTCTTCCATAACATCTTTACCAAACGCGCCTCAGCCGCTCGTTTCTCAAACATCAACCACCGATCCGGCAGAAATGGATCAAAATCCGCTTGATTACCAAAACAAAATCGAAAATACAATTTACCAAGACGGTACCCGCCTGTTGGATGTTCAATCAATCCCTATTAAAGACATTCAAAAGGCTCTTACTCCAAATATCCAGCCGACAGTATCCAATTATCCTGCATGGTAATTCTAAGTTTATCGCAACCAGTAAGCTACATAAAATTAAAAAAACTTTTTAAGATATTTCTTTTCTGCTTCTGTTAACGGGCGCTCTTTTTCATATCCTCTCATAAATGCCCCCATAAAAGACTTATCTGTAATTTTTCGGTTATAAAAACGAACTAAACCCTCCACAAAAGGCTGATATCTGTACACATCAAAATCTATCAACCCCATATGACCGGAACTATCTATAAACACATTACGTTTATTAAAATCGCGATGACAAATCCCGGCCGGCAGACCGCGAAGATGAAAATATTTAAACCAATACGAAATATGTCGCCGACAAAATTCTTTAAACATTAATGTGGCATGAACTACTTTATTTGGATATGGAAATAATAATCTTATCTTTTTATATTCATCAGATGCCGTAAAACGATGAAGTCTTCCGGCAATTTCTCCCATTTTTTCCATATTTTCAGGAGTATGTTCAAACATATTGCTACCGGAAAGTTTTTCATGAACAACAACTACTGTCTTGCCCACTATATATGCATAAACAACCTTAGCAACCGGAAAACCTTTTTCATAAAAATGTTGTTGCAACCCTTGGGATACCATATATTTAAAAAACTGTACACCTGATAAATCGGGTAGCACAATCAAAATAAAAACACCTTCTTTAGTTTCTATTTCATAAACAACTTTTTCTGCTTTTTCAGTCAGTACCTTAAACTTAATGTCTTTTCCAAATCTTTCATATAACTTCAAAAATACATCAGTGTCTATCATAGTCCACTCCGATAATACCTTTCCTACTACATTAGGACTATAATGTAATAAACGTTTCTGTCAAGCAGATAAAAAAAAGCGCTACCTATTAATAGGTAGCGCCAAACACTATCGTTTTAATTATTTTGCAATTTTAGCTAAAACTTTTTCTGTAATATCTAAACCACCGGCTGCGACAGAACCCTTAATAAGGGTAATTCCGCAACCTTCTTTTTTAGCAACAGTTTCAATAATCTTTGTTATACGAGCATCAAGAGCTTGCAATTTCTGTGCATAATCACGTTGGATAGCTTGTTGCTTCTGGAGAAATTCTTCTCCTTTTTGCTTTGATAAAGCATCTTTCTTATCTTTTGAAGACTCTTTATTGATTTCTGCATTAGAAGCATCTACCCACTCTTTTAAATTGCTCATCTGATTTTGCATATCCTGACGAAGCTCTACAACAGGCTGGGCTTGGTTAACTATACGTTGTACATCAACAACTGCAATTTTCTTACCACCAGTAAAACTGCACAAACCATAGGCAGCCAAAAGCACGCCTAATACAACTAATAAAACGACATAAGATTTTTTCATCAATTTTCTCCCTATATATAAAGACTGAAATAAGTATTAAATACAAAAAAATAAAAATCAAGACTTAGTTTTTATCTATTAACTAAAAAATCAGTATCTGTTTAGACAAAAATATTGACTTTTAAAAGAAGTTCTGTATATTAGAAACATCAAGTGTATTATTCTCTATATTACTTACCTTTATAATTTTTAACTTTATGAACGAATACCAACAAATTTTGCAACAATTGCAAAAACGCGAGAGTGATTTGCTGGAAATGTGGGACACCATGAATCCAGACAGTGTGGAAGATACAGAAAGAGCCGAAAAACTCTACCAAAAGTATCTAAAACAAATGCATGAGCTTTCAAACAGAGCTGATGCCGGAGAGTTGTTTGAATATTTAATACCAAAATTGACGATATCAATTCATATCGATGTCGTTAACAAGTTGGCCAGAATGCCACTGCCTAAAGCTGAAAAAATAATAAACTTGATTATCGACAAAGATGGTGCTGAAGCCATTGATGACGAGATCATCATGAGAATTTTCAGTTTCAAGGATTCCAAGGCAAGCCTCATAAAACTATTTCAGTCCGGCGGTGAAGTAGGTGACACGAGTGTCGAAGAAAAAATCTTTGACACACGGGATAAAGAAATTATCTCTGCCTACCTCAATACCAGACCAAAGTTGTCACAGAGAGCCACTACATGGGTATTAAAACAACCTGAAGCTGTAAAAATCCTGATTGACAATCTAACCAAAAATTGGCCAACCAGAAGATGTCAAGAAATTGTCTTCTCCAGCTTGAAGAAGAAAGAGAAAACAGCTCTCCTCTGCAGCATGGTAAAATCAATGCCCCAAAAAGAATGGATGCTAGACAAAGAAGGTATCTCTATCTCTCGCGATGGAGAACTTCTGATTTTCTTCCTCAAAAATGGAAAGGAAATTTGGAATCAGTACTGGAGCAAAGGCCACCCATCCTCTTTCGCCATCTGGATAGCAAAAAGAAAAGGATGGATTTAATTACCACCATCCCACTAAAAAAATGACACGTCTAACCAACGTGTCATTTTTTTATGCTTTGACCAGCATTCTTACGTCCGCTTTTCGCTGGTAGTCAAACCCACTTACCCGTGGGTTCTTATCCCTCTTTTTTTTTCTATCCTTTACAAAAAAAAACACCCACTATGGGGTGTTTTTTTGTAAATGGCGGACAGAGTGGGATTCGAACCCACGGTACCCTTTGGGGGTACACACGATTTCCAATCGTGCACCTTCGGCCTCTCGGTCATCTGTCCATCGACACTGCTTTCTATAACCTTTTTTTTACTTTGGCAAGATTTATTTTATACTTTTTTAAAAAATTATCTTCTTTTAATGATCCCGACCGGTATTAACTTTTATCGGCACATATTTTTCTTCTCTATTGGCACGCTCCCTACCTGCTAACATTCTTTGCTTATGTGCAACAATATTACGTTTTTGCTCCTCTTCTCTTGCTCGGCGTTCATTATTTAATCGCTCTGCATGAAAAGCCTTCGCTTTTTCAAAAATAACCGCATCCGCATCGTTTGGCCTTTTC
>JAGCRL010000135.1 GCA_017964705.1 Alphaproteobacteria bacterium | reverse complement strand
AGCTTATGGGATTAATACGGCGGCGAGACGTTTCTTTAATAAACAAGCGAAAGATTTGAATTTGCATGAGGCGGCGGTATTAGCCGGGGCGCTTAAAGCTCCCAGTCGCTATAATTATCTGCGTGATAAAAAATTAGCTTTAGAACGAGCAGCAGTGGTGCTTTCTTTGATGAAACGCGCCGGAACCATTAATAAAACAGAGTATGAAATGGCACTTAAGCAACCGGTGGGTGAAGGCGGAGAAACGCAAATTTTAGGTATTCGTTATTTCGGCGATTATATTATGAGTGAGCTTTCAGATATGCTTAACGGTTATGAAGGTGATGTGTATGTTAAAACAACACTTAATTATCAATTACAACAACGGGCGGAATATATTCTGCGCAAACATCTGCGGTTGCATATGAAAGATAATGTGCATGAAGGGGCGGTAGTTATTTTGGATAGAAAAGGGGCGGTTAAAGCCATGGTTGGTGGATATGACTACAATAAGAGTCAATTTAATCGCGCCACACAAGCACTTCGACAAGCCGGTTCCAGCTTTAAATTGTTTGTTTATCTGGCGGCATTTGAAAAAGGTTTTTCAGAAAATGAATTGCTGACAGATGAACCGCTGAAAATCGATAATTGGGAACCGCAAAATTATGATAAGAAATTTCATGGTGCGGGTAGTTTAAAAACGGCATTTGCTCAATCATTAAATGTTGCTACAGTTGATTTGGCAACATATCTTTCGCTTGAAGATATTATCAATTTAGCGTTACGTTTGGGAATTACTACCCCAATTAAGGCAGAGCCTTCGATTGTTTTAGGAGCGGCAGAGGTACGAGTGATTGATATGGCAGCGGCTTATACTACAACCGTTAACGGCGGATATGCGGTTTTTCCATATGCTATAACAGAAATAAATGATCATGATGGTCAAGTTTTATTTGAGTATACACAGCAACCTAAAGAAAAAGTGCTTAGAGATAACGAACTTGATAAAATTAATTTGTTGGAAAGAGAAGTGGTGGTGAGCGGTACCGGAAAAAGAGCTCGTCAGGTGGCGCAGGCTCGTGGAAAAACCGGGACATCGCAAAATTACAGAGATGCTTGGTTTATCGGATCTAATGCAAAATATACTGCAGCTGTGTGGGTTGGAAATGATGATAATTCATCTATGAAAGAAATTGGCGGTGGAACGGTTCCAACCGAAATTTGGGCAGAAATTATGAAATAACTATACGCCGATATCACGAACCAGACGTGTTCCTATAATGGAGCCGTTTTGTATTTTGCCACGTACTTCAATGACGTGGTCAGTGAATTTGCGCCATTTTCCAGCAACATTGCGATTTTTGCTGTGGTTTAATGCCAAGTTGATGTGGCCGGAAGACATTATTCGTTGGTGGTATGCTTCTATATCACAAATATTGCTACCAGTAAATAAATCTCCACGGGCAATTCTTAAATAACTTTGGTTATTTGCTTCAAAATATGTGCCGCACCAGTTTAGCATTTCTGTATCTGCTAAACTTAATGGACAGAAACAGAGGCACATAAAGACGATTGCCAAAAAACCCAGCTTACGCATTTTGTTACACTCCTAAAGGATTACTCACAATTAATTTATAACATTATTTCTAGACAATGTCAATAATTTTTGTCACTAAATCGTCCAAAATCGTCACAGAAATAAAAAATTGCTTTTTAAACGATTTTTTAGAAGCAGCTTTTATAATATAATAACAGCGGAGGAATAATGACACTTCATTTTAATCTTAAAGGTATATTTTTATTTTGTTTGGCATTGATGTTTTGCCAAGCATTGTCCTGGCCGACATTGGCTATTGCTTGTGTGGGGCTGGTATTGTTTGTTATGTATTGTTATTATCGGCATCATTTAGAACTGGCAGATATTATTTTCAGCAGTGCCTTTGCGATGAATTTATGGTATGTACTTTCGTCATGGGGAAATGTGCGCCAATATGACTATTTTAATTTTTTTATGCATGCAGATTATTTTCTTGAGCATAATTTTTTTATTACTAATCCCTCTTCTTATTTGGAAAGTGTGTTTTTTCAACCGCCGTTATGGGGAGGCTGTGCCGCTTTGGTAACTAAGTTGATAATGCTGTTGGGGTATACCAAAGAAGCAGGTTTTGATTTTGTACGATTTATCAGTTTATTTTGTATTAGCGGGGCGGCGATTGTTTTTTTACGCCTGATGAATTTGTTTATGTTTAAAAAACGTATTTGTGAATTGCTTTTCGCTTTGCTTTGTTGGGCTCCTATCCATGGTATTATTGCTAATTTGGTCAATAATGATGCGGCAGTATATTTTTTGATGATGGTTGCGCTATATTTAGCTGCACAATGGTATTTGCAGGCAAATGTTAAACGCGCATTACAACTCGGTGGAGTGCTGTTGGCAGCGGGAATGATTAAGTTTTCGGGATTAATGGTTGTGCCGGCTATCGGTGTATTGATGATTTTTAAATGGATTAAACATCACAAAAAAACAGATGTTTTGCTGCTGATGCAATTTGCTATTATAGGTATTGGCGGAATTTGCGGCTTTGCGTGGGGGTTCTTTTTGTTGTGGGGACATTTATCTTTAGTGCCGCCGCCATTAGATGCTAATTTTCAGAGTATGTCTGCTTATTTGCTGAAAGAAAGATTGCTTTCTGTTGAGACATTTTTACAACCCTTTTCTGATGTGCGAGGCGGAGATATAGAAGTAAATGTATGGTTGACATTGGTTAAAACGGCATTGTTTGGAGAATGGCAATGGGCATCAGGTTGGCCGGCTTATGTATTATATGGTTTGGGTATTTTGTTTGTGCTTATTTGTGTATGGAGTTTCTTCTCATTGTTTTCTTATAAATTGGCAGAAGATTATGCATTTAATGCGGCAATCGTGGTGCTTTGTTTTTCGGTTTTTGCGGCATGGATAAATTTTTGGTTAGATTATCCGTATTTTTGTTCTTCGGAATTTCGTTATGTGGTTATTCTTTTTCCGGTTTCTTTATTGTGGATAGGGAATTATTTTTCACAAAAAAATCTGCCAAAAAATCTTTATTATCTTTTGGCAGGCGGTGTTTTATTAATGCTTTTCAATCGGTTTATGCTTTATTTATATACCATTTAACTGTTTTTATAATGCCGGTTTCAAAGCTTTCATCAGGTTTGTAATTAAGTTCTGCTGTTATTTTTTCAGGATTAATCGCATAGCGCAAATCGTGGCCGGCACGGTCTTTGACAAAGGTGATTAATTCGGCATATTTTTTGCCATCAGAACGAGGTTTTAATTGATCTAAAATTTGGCAAACGGTGTTGGTAATTTCCAAATTAGTACGTTCATTATGTCCGCCGACATTATAAGTTTCGCCGCTTTTACCATGATGAAAAATTAAATCAATGGCTTTAGCATGATCTGTAACATAAAGCCAATCACGGACATTTTGCCCTTTGCCGTAAATCGGTATCGGTGATAAGTTTAGGCAGTTGCGGATGATGGTGGGAATAAGTTTTTCATCATGCTGTTTGGGACCGTAATTGTTAGAGCAATTAGAAGTGGTAACGTTTAAGCCAAAAGTATGGTGATAAGCTCTTACCAAAAAATCTGATCCGGCTTTTGAAGCAGAATAGGGCGAATTAGGTGCATAAGGTGTTGTCTCACTAAAATAACCGCTGTTACCCAAAGTTCCGAAAACTTCATCTGTTGAAATATGATGAAAACGATTTTTTTGACAACCTTCTTTAATTATAAAAGGTGCTTAAAGCCAATGTGTGCGTGCGGCTTCCAAAAGGTTAAAGGTCCCCATGAAATTTGTTTGCATGAAAGCGCGCGGTCCTTTAATGGAATTATCAACATGACTTTCGGCGGCAAAATGAATAACACCCGTTAAGTGGTATTCATCAAACAAATTATTGACCAGAGTTTCATCGCAAATGTCACCTTTGATAAAAGTATAGTTCGGATTATTTGAAACTTCTTTTAAGTTAGCTAGATTGCCAGCATAGGTGAGCTTATCT
>JAGCRL010000134.1 GCA_017964705.1 Alphaproteobacteria bacterium | reverse complement strand
TTTTGCCAATAACAAAAAGCATAAACATATTATGATAAGACAAATATACATCTTCATATTGACCAATTGGTAAATAGAATTAAACTGGCCTAAGAAACCTGCTAACGGGGGAAATCCTTTTAGCGAAAAAATACTAATTAATAATGCATATGTAGTATGAGGACGTGTTTGAGCCAAACCGGCTAGAGATGAAACAGAATTTAAATATTCTCCATGACTTTTCAAATTGTAAAACGAAGCATAAAGCCCGTTTAGCCCGATTATATATACCAATAAATAAATAAATGCCGCAAATTCTGCCTGTTCTTGGGCAATTGAAAGTAATAACAATACTATTCCGAAATGGTACATCGAGCTATATGCGTAAATTTGGTTTAAATTTGTTCTAACATTTGCTCCTATTGCTCCGATTATTACCGATAAAATAGCAAATATTACATATACTGATGATAAAATATGAGAATATGCCGGAAAAATTATATGATTAATTTTAATTATCATTCCCCACATAACAATCGGTACAATGATTGCAAAATAATGAGCTACCGGTAAAATGCTATTACTAACCTTCTCTTCTATTACAGCATGAAACGGAGCTATTCCCAATGCATATAAGAAGAGAGTTATCAGACCTAATGCACAACAAAATAGTGGTAAAATCATTTTATGCTGCTCGAGATACAAAGTTAGCACTGAAAATTCTGTTTTGCCTGCTGTTACTATATAGAGATATGCATAGCTAAATAAAAAAATGACTAGCATTACTAACGAGATGATGGTGTAATATTTGGTTTTTACTTCTGATTTCTTATCATAACTTATTTTTATTAAACTCCTATTTATGAACAATAAAAATACCAATGTACAAAATATTATATTGATATTATTGGCGGCTAGCAATAGATTAAAACATATCCCGGAAGCTAATATTAACGAATTATATTTACACCCTGTTATATTTTGAGATGAAAACCATGTTGAAGATAATGCTAACATCACATAAGCGGAAACATCTATCCAGATAATAAATAGTAGCGTGTAGGCATTATTTATTAAATTGTTGTTCCATTGGCGTTCGTAGAATATTATTGATAAAAATAAAGATATCAATACCCAAAATCTTGCTATATGAGAATATATTTTCGCAGAATCTGTGGAAATCACGCGTAGCCACAGCAAGTTTGCTATACCTGCTAGCAAAGCTAATTCCGGAAGGGCATACATTAGTTGTTGTAACATCTCTTGCTCCTACATAACAAACCATAATGGTTTTAAGAAAGCTATGAATAATATGACTATGCATCCGATATATATGAAAAAATTAAACCTAGATAAGTCTCTGATATCTGTCTGAGATGACATATTATTGTATTTATCTTTCATGTTGTATAGTTCTTCCAGCAATGCCACACCGACAATGAATATTGACAGCATGGTCAAAATACCCAGAACTAAATTATAATTAAAAATTTCTGAGATAATAATAAAATTATTCCAAAACAATGATGTAACCGGCAATCCAATTCCTGAAAGTACAAATAATGACAGGCATAAAGATGTTCGCGGCATGTAACATAAAATGCTACTTGAACTATATATTTTTAGCCGTCTTTTTTCAAACTCTATATGACCAATTAGAAAAGATAGAGCTGTTATTATTATTATATAGGTGAACAATGAATAGCCTATATTCATTTTTAGACCGCTTGTTGGTAAAAATATCCCTATTAAATACAATAAATAATATACTGTTGTATATGCAAACAATTTATAACGAATTTCTTTACTGGTCAAACTGATTACTGCTATAAAAATCATAGTAATAACGCATATTGCTTCAAAATAAGGAGCGTAAACAGCTATGGTTTGAGGTACTGTATTGGGCCAAAAACGCATAAATCCGTACAAACCAACCAAGGGCATTAAATTTCCTACTGAAAATACCAGAGGACTACGTAAATTTGAATTTACAGAGGCAATCCAATAATGAAAAGGCCAAATCGGGATACGAGAAATAAATGCTAAAAACAAGCTTCCCCAAATAAAATATTCTAAAGGTCCTTTTATATTTAAGTTACCAGCCGTATTCAGTGGGATATTGCTTTCTTTATAGCAATATATCATGATAATGGAAATTAATAAAAATATTATTCCAATTAAATTATATAAACTAAAACGAATTAAGCTGTTTCTTTTATCTGATCGACCTAATATGCTTATAATGATTATTAAAGGAACACTTATAGCGGCAAAGAAAATATAAAATGAAACAATATCTGCTGCCAGTATATAACCGTTTATTAAGCCGATAAATAACAATTGTGTTGCCAATAACGGCTTTATTTTTTCTTCTTTTTTATTAATACACAAACTGGCAATTAAAAATGACAAATTTATTCCTAATACCAATAACATAGAAAACAAATCCGTTCCTAATAGAACATCAATTTTAGGAAAGGTCATCCACTCATATTTTTCAACAATTTGAATACTGTTTTTTTCTATATCCATATTGGAAAAGATGTATAGTATAAGCGCAACATTTGATGCCAATGTCCATCTGGAAATGTAGCAAACATTACTTCTGGCGTAGTTTCTATCATATTTGGCTAATGCGGTTAAGAAGGCTCCAATCAATGGAATAATAATTAATAAGATTAATTTATAGGATGCCATTATTTCTGCCCTCCTATGTAATATAAAACAGCGATACCGATACCTATTATGATAAACATAAATGAGCTTTTATAGTTATATCTATTGGTTTTTGAAAATAACCAGTGGCTTCCTTTTTCTATCATAGAAATAAAAGAGGTTATTATTTTTTCGGATATAATCACATCTACAAATAACCAACTTATTCGACTTAAATAAGTTAAAGGAGAAACAATTGTATATAAGAAAAAGTTTTTGCTTAAATTATTATCTTGCAATCCCTTTTTATTGTAAAATTGATGAAAGAACTTTCCTAAAGGAGAGGCTATTAAAACTAAGAATATCGTAGATAATAGAATAATTAACCAAATAGCGGGATTAATGTATTTGTAGCCCAGAGCTAATAAAATTAAATTGATTAAACCCGGAATAATATGCCATGATCTCGACTTTATTCCTGAGATCATCAGGTTGCTTTTTTTGGGGGAAACATATATGTGATGCAAGATAATACTCATTGCAATAAATATGATAATCCCGCCAGCTATAACAAGCCAATTATTATCGGCAAAAGACATATTCCACAATAAAATAATAAATAAACAACTTAATAACGTTTCTCTAAATAAAAGTATTTTTAATATACTGGCTTTGGGACCATTAACACTTGCCATATCTGTAATGTTTGTTTCTCGATCTTGATAAATATATATTTCAAAAAACAAATGATTAAATAAATATATACCGATCAGAATCATGCCGAAAGAAAAATCCCAGTTAAAATCATTAATTAACAGTAGTTGCAACATTATTCCTATAAAGGCCATATTTAAATTAATTATTTTCTTTTGAATGTGAACTTGCAGAATAAACCCAGCTATTCCGACTAAAAAGGTTAATATTGTAATGATTTTATATATTGGTAATGCTATATCAGATACAAACAGTAAATTGTGTAATTTAATTAATACCAGCATTCCAACCAATGGTGTTCCTAGCATATTAACCGCTATTGTTCTATGGAACCTGGCTGAACTTATATCTTGTAAATAGTTCTGAAAAGGAAAACACCCTAATTTAATAAATAAGGACAAAGCAATCATTAACCCTACAAAATCTTTATGGCGGCCGATTTGTTCATATCCCAATAATCTTGTAATATCAATACTTTGAATTTTTCCGCAAGCTAATGCCAATATCATAAACAAGCACATATCCGCAAAAAAGTTATATATGGCGTATCTATGTGAAGAATCGACATTTTTTAGAATTAAATAGCCTATTATATCAGAGATAAAGATCATTGTTATCAGCTGGACATAGTTTGTTGCACTGATAATCAGACATAGCGAAATTAAATTCATTATAATGAAGGAATTAAATAAACAACGCCTTTCTTCATATCTAAAAATATTATTATTTAATATAACCAACAATGAAATAAAAAATATTGGTAAGATAATTTGATTAGAAATAGCTGTAGGGTTAAAATCAAGCGTAATATTACCTATTTGTGTTTCTTCCCACAATAAAGAAAAACCATATACTGTTCCGGTAAAACTTTGTTGGCAATATACTCCAAACAGATAAGCTACAGAAAAAAACATACCCCATGACAATAACTTATCGTATCGTATGCGTAATCTTAACATACCCAAGAGGCTGATTATCAGCATGTAAGCCATTGTATTAATTATCATCATACCTCCAACTGAGGATTTTATTACAAGTCTATTTTAAATATGTTTTGATATCTTTAACAAGCCGAACTGGAACTGTGTATTCGCGAGCAACATCCTTATCTTCTACTTCTACAATAAGCATAGAACGAACAGATTTAAGTGGAATACGAGCACCTTTGGGAATCTTTCTAAACACAATAGCCCGTTCTTTGTTGCGATAAAGGAGAGCTGTTTCGCCCCCATCATATACAAAACGCGGATTTTCCGGTCCACCTGCGAACGTATTTATCATAATTAATATTTCCCCTTCATCATTTTGGAAAATATCAAATCTGCTTTCTTGCTCAACCTCTTGACTTGTGGACATTTTCACCTCATATAAAATTTTGTTATTACGTCTTTGATGTATTTATTACCATATAAAAGTTAAATAAATGTATAGTTATATTTATTTTTTTTCAT
>JAGCRL010000133.1 GCA_017964705.1 Alphaproteobacteria bacterium | reverse complement strand
TTTGTTTTTTTTGAGCACTTTTATTTTTATATTTTTTTTGTTTATTTCAATAATTTGGCACTCAAACTCACCATTTTTATTATCAAAGCAAGAGAGTGTTTGGTTTATACTGTATTTTACGACATTTTTTAAATAATGAGTTTGCTCTTCGTTTAGGGTAATGATTTTTTCTAAGAGTAAATCTTCTTTGATATATAAGCGAAAGTTTTTAGCCATTGTTATATTCTTTGTATAAATTGATTTTATGCTGGGATATTATCAGATATATGTTAAAGAATAGATAAGATTTTAATGTAACAACGAGGTTAAAATGATTATTACGGTTGATGGACCAGCTGCAGCAGGGAAAGGTACTCTTTCTTCGCGATTAGCAAAAAAGTATAATTTGGCTTATTTTGATACAGGAATGGTATATCGAGCAGTAGGCTTGCAACTTTTGAAAGGTAATATTGATTTAACAGATGCTGTTGCGGCAGAAAAAATGGCTCATGAACTTACTTTTACAAAAATGATGAAACTTTCTCAAGATAAAGATTTTCGCTCTGCTGCAGGTGGTAATGCGGCTTCTGTTGTTTCCAGCTATCCCGGAGTGCGTTCACAATTATTAGATATGCAACGTAATTTTGCGAAAAATCCAGTGTTTGCAGATGGAACACCGGCACAAGGGGTTATTTATGACGGACGAGATACAGGAACAGTTATTTGTCCTCAGGCAGATATTAAATTTTTTATTACTGCATCTTCAGAAGTTCGGGCTAAACGTCGGTATGATGAGTTTGTTGCAAAGGGAATGGCTGCAGATTATAAACAGGTTTTAGCAGATGTTGTGGCTCGAGATGAACGTGATGCGAATCGGAAAGATGCACCAATGAAGCCAGCGGAAGACGCTTTTATTATAGATACTTCAGATATGACGATAGAACAAGTTTATAATTGTGCTGTTGAAATTATCGAATCGAAATATAAATGAGATGTTTGGGAGTAAAGAAATGCAGAATAGGCAATTATCTGATAATATTTATTATGTTGGCGTTGATGATAAAGATATAGATTTATTTGAAGGGCAATATATTGTTCCTAACGGAATAGCTTATAATTCGTATGTGATTAAAGATGATAAAACGGCAGTTATAGATACTGTTGATAAACGGGCATCAAAAGAATGGCTACAAAATTTAGAAGAGGTGTTAAATGGAAGAGATGTTGATTATTTGGTGGTGTTGCATATGGAGCCTGATCATGCTGCAAATTTGGAAAATTTTTTGGAAAAATATAAAAACGCAAAAGTGATTGGTAACGCTAAAACATTTAATATGATACCACAGTTTTTTGAAAAACTTAATTTAGATGATAGAAAAATCGTGGTTGCAGAAGGGCAAGAACTTAACCTGGGGCAGCATACACTTAAGTTTATTATGGCACCAATGGTACACTGGCCGGAAGTTATGATGGCTTATGAAACAAAAGAGAAAATTTTGTTTTCTGCGGATGCATTCGGTAAATTCGGGGCGCTTGATACAGATGAAGATTGGGCGTGTGAGGCTCGGCGCTATTATTTTAATATTGTCGGAAAATATGGGGCACCGGTGCAAACAGTGCTTAAAAAAGCTGCTGGTTTGGATATTAAAAAAATCTTTCCGCTACACGGACCGATGCTGACAGAAAATTTGGGGTACTATATCGGAAAATATGATGTTTGGAGTAAATATGAGCCGGAAGATAAAGGAATCTTTATTGCTTATGCATCTGTTTACGGTAATACAAAAGCGGCAGCAGAAAAATTAAAAGAAATATTGGAAAAGAAAGGTGCTCCCAAAGTCGCTATTACCGATTTGGCACGTGATGATATGGCAGAAGCGGTGGAAGATGCTTTTAGATACGATAGATTAGTACTGGCGTCGGTTACTTATGATGGAGAAATATTCCCTTGTATGGAAGCGTTTATTTCGCATTTGAAAGCAAAAGCATATCAGAATCGTAAAGTCGGGTTTATCGAAAACGGTTCTTGGGCGCCGATGGCAGCAAAAAAGATGAGAGAAATGCTTGAAGGACAGAAGAATCTGACATTTATAGAAAATGCGGTAACAATTAAATCGGCTATGAAAGAGAGTGATATTGCGCAGTTGGAAAAGTTGGCGGATGAGCTGCTAGCGTAATTAAGATATAGAGAATAGAAAGAACTCTTGGAAAAAAGAGAA
>JAGCRL010000132.1 GCA_017964705.1 Alphaproteobacteria bacterium | reverse complement strand
TCTTATAAAGATTTAGACTATAACACAGCTGTTACACTTAACTTGATACCACAACGGATGTTTAAACCGGGATATAGCGACGCCATTAATTCTTTTATTGGTGGAGTTGATATGTTTTATTCTTCATGGGAAAAGATTGATGATGATAAGGCCTTTGAAGTTTCGTTTCAAGGAGTAAGTTCCGAAGCCTGTAAGGAGCTTATGAAAATCCAATGGGATGCAGGGCTTAACACAGATTTTATTGCAGTTGGAGGTTATACTAATCCAACACCGAGTGGTGTGTTAGATGAAATTTTGGTAAATATGAAACAAGAAGATATTAAAAGTGGCAATATATTTAAAGGGACGGATGTACGCTTTGCCAGTGCTGATAAGCTAGAAAGAGCATGCGATTGTAAGGATAGAACATGCTCAGTTGTTTGGAAATTTCATTAATTACGAAATAGAAATAATACTTGCAAATTTTATTTGATATGCTATAAAAATCGGCAGTTTAATTAATTGATTAAGGTAGAACTATGACAGAAGAAATCAGTGAACAACGGCAGAGCCGTTTGAATAAGCTCGCTAAGCTTGAAGAAATGGGGTATAATCCTTATCCGTATCGTTTTCAGCCGGATAACTACGCGCAACCTTTGCAGGATAAATATAAAGATTTGGCAAATGGTGAAAATACAGAAGATAGAGTTACCGTTGCCGGGCGTGCTATGGCGGTTAGAAACGATGGAATGTTTATTGATATGAAAGATAAAACCGGACGAATTCAACTATTCTGTCATAAAAGCCATTTGCCGGAAGAAAATCTTAAACTGCTCAAGTGCCTGGATGTTGGTGATATTGTAGGAGTGAGCGGTTTTATTAGAAGGACGCCGCGTGGAGAATTATCTGTGGCGGCAGAAAAGTTTGATATTATTGCTAAGTCATTAGAGCCGTTGCCGGAAAAATTTCATGGTTTAACAGATGTGGAAACACGTTATCGTAAGCGTTATGTTGATTTGATTATTAATGATGAAGCAAAAGAAATTTTGCTGACACGGTGCAAAATTGTATCGGCAGTGCGTGAATTCTTTAACAATGAAGAATTTTTGGAGGTAGAAACACCTACTTTTCATCCGATTATGGGGGGAGCTAATGCAAAGCCGTTTATTACCCATTATAATGCTTTGGATAATGATTTTTATTTGCGGGTAGCAACAGAACTATATTTGAAGAAATTAGTTGTGGGTGGTATTGATCGCGTGTTTGAAATCGGTAAGAATTATCGTAATGAAGGAATTGATAAAAATCACGTGCCGGAATTTACCGGACTTGAGGCCTATATGGCTTATGGCGATTATAATGATATGGCTGATTTGATATTCAGATTAGTTAACTTTGTTGTTAAAAAGGTATTCGGTACAGAAAAATTGGTGTTAGATGGGCATGAAATTGACTTTTCTAAGCCTTTCCCGAAAGTTTCTATTATTGATTTGATTAAACGCGAAACAGGGGCTGATTTCTTAAGCGTAGAAACGGTTGAAGATGCCAGAATGTTGGCTAAATCCGTCGGTGTTGATGCTGATCATTGCTCTAATTGGGGTAAAGTGGTACAAGAAGTGTTTGACGAGAAAGTGGAAGCAACACTTATTCAACCAATTCATGTTTCTGATATGCCGAAAGATATTTCTCCTTTGGCTAAGACACACAGGGATAATCCGAGATTAGTGGAGCATTTTGATACATATCTTTTGGGTATGGAATTAGGTTGCGCTTATTCCGAACTTTCTAATCCGTTGGAGCAATTGGAACGTTTTAAGGCTCAGATGGCAGAACGTGAAAACGGTGATGAAGAGGCACAAATGCTTGATGAAAGCTTTATTGATGCGCTTTCTTACGGTTTTGTTCCAACAACCGGAATGGGAATGGGAATGGACAGATTGGCAAAGCTTTTAACAAATGCGGCAACTTTGCGTGATGTTATTTTGTTCCCGACACTAAAGAAGAGATAAAGTAATTTTCAAAAGAAAATGTATTATCAACTATAATTTCTTTCCGGGATAACTACTTGCATATAAGAGTACATGGCTTTTCTACGGCCAGCTCTGTTT
>JAGCRL010000131.1 GCA_017964705.1 Alphaproteobacteria bacterium | reverse complement strand
GAAGTTTTTGAAGAAGTTGATAGTGCTCTCGGACAAAATCTTTATAAAATAATGGTAAATGGTCCTGATTCTGAGCTTACTTTGACCGCAAATACTCAACCGGCTCTTATGGCGGTATCGTTGGCGATTGCTCGTGTATTAGAAAAGGAATTTAACATTAATTTCAAAAATAAGGCTTCTTATTTGGCAGGACATTCGTTAGGAGAATATTCTGCAACCTGTGTAGCAGGAGTTTTTTCTCTTTCTGACACAGCAAAATTATTACGTATCAGAGGTGAAGCCATGCAACAGGCTGTACCTGTTGGGGTTGGTGGAATGGCTGCTGTTTTGGGTTTATCTTTTGAAGATGTTAGTGCTTTGGTTGATGCCTGTAACGATGCTTCCCATTATTGTGTTGCAGCTAATGATAATTCTGACGGACAAGTTGTTCTTTCCGGGCATATCCAAGCTATCGAAAAAGCCGTAGAGATGGCTGCTGAATTTGGAGCAAAAAAATGCCTTAGATTGCCTGTATCTGCGCCTTTCCACAGTCCGTTAATGCAACCTGCCGCGGAAGTTATGGCACGAGCTTTTATGGATATTGATGCACATAACGCTCAAATTCCCATTATAGCTAATGTTAGTGCTGCTCCTGAAACGGAAAAGAAAGAAATTATCAAAAACTTGATTGACCAAGTTACCGGTACTGTAAGGTGGAGAGAAACAATGACGTTTTTTTGTGAGAATGGCATTACAGATATTGTCGAACTTGGTGCCGGAAAGGTTCTTTCCGGTATTGCCAAAAAAAGCTTGAAAGATATTAATTCTTTTTCAGTTTATTCTATTCAAGAAATTGAGGATTTGGCTAAAAATTTATAACTTTTAAATGAAAGGGATAATTGATATGTTTAACTTAGATGGAAAAATTGCTTTGATTACCGGTGCTGCCGGTGGACTTGGCGATAAAATTGCCCGTACCTTACATGCTCAAGGTGCAACTTTAGCATTAACTGATATGCGCGCTGAGCCAATGGAAAAGCTTAAAGCCGAACTCGGTTCTCGTGTAGAATGTTTTGTAGCAAATTTAACAAATTCTGATGATGTTCATAGCTTGGTTGCTAACGTTGAAGAAAAAATGGGGCGGATTGATATTTTAGTAAATAATGCTGGTTTAACTCGGGATAGTTTGTTTATGCGTATGAGTGATGAGGATTGGCAATTGGTTCTTGATGTTAACCTTTCTGCCGGCTTTAAACTCGCAAAAGCTGCCATACGCGGCATGATGAAACGTCGTTTCGGTCGCATTATCGGTATTGCTTCGGTTGTTGGTGTTATGGGAAATGCAGGACAGGCCAATTATTCTGCATCTAAAGCAGGTATGATTGCTATGAATAAGTGCTTAGCACAAGAAGTTGGTTCACGTGGTATTACTGTTAACTCCATTGCACCGGGATTTATCCGCACTCCAATGACAGATGTTTTGCCTGATGATGTTAAGGCACAGCTTTTGAGTAAGATTCCGGAAGGTAAACTTGGAGAAGCTCAAGATATTGCTAATGCTGTTGCTTTCTTGGCCTCTGATGAAGCACAATATATTACCGGACAAACTTTGCATGTTAATGGCGGTATGGCAATGATTTAAGCTAATCGGTATTTAGCTGATTTTACAAAAAGCACTCGTTTCGAGTGCTTTTTGTTATGTAAATTTAATTATTATTTTCATCATAGTATGATTTTGAGGAGTTTTTTTATTTAAAAAATTATTCACATCCCAGTTATTTTGTAAGTTATTGTTTTTAAATGTTTTCGCGCGCTTAAACGAAAAAAGTTAAAAAAATGATAATTTTTTGCATTTTTCCATTGATTCCCATAAAATACCATGCTATACCATAGTTAATGTGTACACAAAGAGATATAGACAATGCGCAAAACTTTTCTATTTTTAGATACTATTACCAATAAAGTTGATGCCAAAGGCAGGGTTTCGCTGCCTGCAGATTATCGTGCTATTGTTAAAGAAATCGGTTCGGAGATTGTGTGTTATCGTAGTCTGACTTCTCCTTGTATTGAGGGGTGCTTAGAACACTTATTAGATAAACTTGCCACAGATATTGAAAACAGCACTGATTTCTTTTCTGAAACACAAGATGATTTAACTAATCTTATTTTTGGCGATGCTAAACGTTTCACTTTTGATAGTACCGGACGCATTATGTTGACCGAAAAACTATTAAAACATGCTGAAATAACAGATACGGCCGTATTTGTTGGTAAAGGGCGAAAATTCCAGATATGGAGCGAGAAAAATTGGATAAAAGAAGAGCAACGTTTAAGAGAAAAAGTTAAATCTGCTCGTCCTTCTTTAAAAACGGAGGATAAATAATGGCTTCAACATCTCGTCATATCCCTGTTATGCTTTCTGAAGTTCTTTGTTATTTAGAACCTAAAGATGGTGAAACATATGTTGATGCGACTTTCGGTAACGGAGGATATAGCGAGGCAATTCTTAAAGCTGCTCGATGTAGGGTTATTGCTATTGATCGAGACCCATCGGTTATTAAACGGGCAGAAGAAATTAAAAAAGCCTATGATAAACGTTTTAAATTTATAGCCGGTACTTTTGGTGATTTGGATAAACTGGTTACAGAAAACATTAATGGCATTGTTTTTGATATTGGTGTTTCTTCCATGCAACTTGATGATGATTTCCGTGGATTTTCTTTTTCTAAAGAAGCTCCTCTTGATATGAGAATGTCAAAGTCAGGTATTTCTGCTCAGGATATTGTTAATACCTATAATGAAAAAGCTTTAGCTGATTTAATATATAATTACGGGGAAGAAAAAAAATCACGGCAAATTGCTGCAAAAATTGTTGATTATCGTGTACATAAAAAAATTGAAACAACAACAGAACTTGCTAATATTATTTACCAAATTATGCCCAAACGTTTCGGGCAAATAGATCCGGCCACTCGTACATTTCAGGCTCTTCGAATCGCTGTTAATGATGAATTAGACCAATTACAAAAAGGATTAACTTCTGCCACTCATATACTTTCTCAGAACGGGCGAATTGTGGTGGTTGATTTCCATTCTTTAGAAGACCGGATTGTTAAAAACTTTTTTGCTCAAAACACAGTTAAAAAAATTCACACATCTCGCTATCATGCTAATGATTTGCCTGTTTGTGAAAGCAAATATTTCTGCTTTGCCTCTAAAGCTATTACACCAACAAAGGAAGAATGCGCTTTAAATTCTCGTGCTCGTTCTGCCAAACTACGATATGCCATTAAACGAAAGGAACTTGATAATGAATAATGTTAAAACTGCGATTTCTATTTTATGGTGCCTTATTACAATCGTCATTGGTTCTTATTATTTTGTGTTGACCAATGATGTGCAAAATCTTGAAAAAGAATTGGCGCAAATTAATCGTGATATTCGAGATGATATTCGTGATATTCATATTTTAGAAGCAGATTGGAGCGAATTAAATAATCCAGAACGTTTGAGAGAATTGGCTGGAAAATATATTTCTTTAGATTTTATAAAACCTGAACAAATTATTAACTATTCTGCGTTACCATTAGAAGGTGAGCTAATCGGGAATCCGACAATGTTTGCCAAAAACGGTCGTGAATTACGTAAGCTCGTTAATTCTGAAAGATAATTGTTTTACGAGAATGCAGTGGTTAAATTAGGCTTATCAAAAAAGAAAAAAACATTTACATATCTTCCCGGACAAGAAATTTATTTTTCTTCAACAGGGTTTGGCTTTGAAACAGAAGATGAAGCTGTTAGTGTTTGTCATAACAGAATTTTACCTATTATTGTTTTTTTCATCCTGATTTATCTTACCATTATTGTTCGAATTTTTCATGT
>JAGCRL010000130.1 GCA_017964705.1 Alphaproteobacteria bacterium | reverse complement strand
GCCTTTGATTATGATTACCAATTCAGCGGTTATCAAACCGTAATCGACAACATGCATTTAAAAATTTTCAAGCTTCAAATCACTCAGGTCAAAACCGGAGAAACGGTTTCAGAATTATCGTTCGTTGGCACCAAAGCAGAAGACAATTCTTTATTTGAACAATATCTGGAACAAGCTCTTCTCAATTATCCGGCCCTGCAAACTCCGGCCACAGATTTTTATTGTTCTCCCAAGCAATCCCCCTATTGTATAGAAACAGAATAAAAAAAAGCTCTCACAAGAGAACCCTTAATAAAACAACAAAAGCAGAAACCTCAAGCCTCATTTTCTCTTCCCAAAGATAATGCCATTGGGGGTCTTCTCTGATCACAACGTTTGTTAAAAGCTCCTATTCTCTTAAAATAATTAGCTAGCAACCATGTTTCAGATAAAATACCGATTGGGCTTCCCCACCACAGTTTATTCTTAGAAAAAAGGATCTTGCCACAGTTCCGATAGCCATCGCTCCGATAGCTGTCTCTATAAGTTTTCCGCCTTCCCCAAACATATCCGTCTCCTTATAATTATTATTAATTTATTATAACAGATTATAAGTTCCAAGTCAAGTTATTAAAAACTTAAGCTATAAACGGAAATAGCGGATCACCAACAATCGTCTGTGTTCCTTCTTTCAATACAACAGGCTTAAATTCTGCTTTAATTTCATCATTTTGACCAAGCGAAACTAAAATCTTTTTAGCAATACTTGGCATAAACGGATATACAGCTACAGCAATCAAACGCAATGCATCCAAGGTAGTATAAATTACCGCTTCATAACGTTCTCGCTTGCTTTCATCTTTAGCCAATACCCATGGCGCTTGTGTAGCAAAATAAGCATTAACGGCATCACCTGCTTTCAAAATTTCAGCCGATAATTCATTCACCAATTCCAGCGAAGGTTCGCCATATTTATAGATTCGTTCAAATGTATTAGCCACATTTTCCAACAATGCCTTATCTTCAGCTTCAAGATGAGCCGCAGAAGGAACTTTTCCATCCAGATTTTTAGCAATCATCTTCAACACCCGCATTTGCAGATTACCGATATTATTAGCCAGTTGTTTATACCCTTGTTTCAATAAATCAATAGATATCTGCGCATCACCGGAAAGTGACATTGCATTACACAAATAAAATCTGAGCGGATCAATTCCCATCAAATCCATTACTTCGTACGGGTCAACTACATTACCGAGTGATTTAGACATCTTAATTCCGCCTTCACCCAGCCAATAGCCATGAACAATCAAATGCTCCGGTGGTTCAATTCCCAATGCTTTCAACATAATCGGCCAATACACCGCATGTGTTTTTAAAATATCTTTAGCTAACAGATGCGTACAATGTGCCCATGTTTCATTAAATGCGGCATTATCACCTTGAGATTTCCACCCGATACTTGAGATATAGTTAATCAACGCATCAAACCAAATATAAGTTACAAAATCATCATCAAACGGCAAATCAACCCCTAACCACACGCGGCTTTTAGGTCTTGAAATACACAAATCGTCCAACGGTTCGGCAAGCATTCCCAAAACTTCTTTGGCAAAACGTTTCGGTTTAATCCAATCCGGATGAGTATTGATATAATCAATCAACCACTGTCTGTCTTGTTCTAAGGGGAAGAAATAGTTTTCCTCCGTAATCAGCTTCGGTGCTTTTTGGTGATCCGGACAATTTCCGTGTTCATCCAAATCGGAAGGTTTCTTAAACTGCTCACACCCTTCACAATAAAGCCCCTCATAAGATTTCTTTTTAATCAATCCTTTTTTATAAATATAATCAAGCGCATCTTTCACCACATTTTTATGTTGCTGTGAAGACGTATGCACAAAGAAATCATAATCGATTTTCATGGCATCAAAAAGCTTTTGAAAGTTACCGCTGCGCATATCAATAAAATCTTGAACGGCCATACCGCATTCCTGACAACTGGATTGATTTTTTTGCCCGTGTTCATCCGTTCCCGTTGTATAAAAAACATCATTACCGCGCATTTGTTCAAACTTTTTCAACACATCACCTAAAATTGTCGTAAAAGCGTGTCCCACGTGCGGTGCCCCATTAATATAATAAATCGGAGTAGTAATATATTTTTTCATTGGCAACTTTCCTTTATTAAAATTAAAAAAGACGGTTTATACCGCCTCAGATTTATTTTATCAGACATTAAACGCCGACGGCTGCGTTATTTCAATAATAACCCATTTCCATTCGCATTGTTGCATTAAATGTCAAATCAAATATCTTCATAGCGAGCAGTCTATCAAAACAAAAAAAAATTGCAAGTTTTTATTTTAAAAACAACAAACCCCAGATTTCTCTAGGGCTTTATCATTGGTGGTCTGTAGAGGTAACGCTCCTCTGCCACATCCATGTCAAGGATGCATTCTACTTTTAAACTAACAGACCTGTGTATGTTAGGGATTTACTATTAAACATGTTGTTTAACATACGCTTTCGATAATGCAAGCTTTTTTTGAAAAATTATGAAAAAGTTAACCTTTTTTGTGTATAAGTTTTCCATAATATAACATGATTTAACTGGAAAAAGCCAAAAACATGACTAAAAATATAGACTTTACAGTAGATTATAGCAAATTACGTATTATGGATGAGTATAATACGGATGATTTAAAATATCCGCTAATATTATCGATTCCTCATTGTGGTACGGTTTTCCCCAAAGAATTCTTAAAAGCCGCCACCCCTGATGTCAAAACCTTACGCAAAAACGAAGATTTATTTGTATACGAGCTTTTGGAACCAGCCATAAAACAACAAAACATTCCGACTATTTGCCTCAACATTGGTCGCGCGTTTATTGATGTTAATCGTGCCAAATTAGAAATAGATCCGAATATGTTTTATGATTACCCCAAAGATGAATTAGGACTAAACCAACAACGTTCCCGTTATGGTTTGGGTATTATTCATAAAATTACCGCAGACAGCCAACCTATATATTCCGGATTAATTTCTTATAAAGAAGCCGAAGCACGTATCAAAAATGTTTATGATGTATATCATGCTCGTCTGAAAAAACTGATTGATGCCACCATCAAAAAATTTGGTTTTTGCTTGGTATTAGATTGTCATTCAATGCCGTCAAAAATCTGTTCCATTATCTCTGAAAGCCCCCGCATAGATATTTGTTTAGGTAATTTATTTGAACAAAGTTGCCCGAATAAAATTAGCTTTTTCGTAGAAAATGAGTTTGCCAAAAGAGAATACTATGTTGCTAAAAATCGCCCCTATTCCGGGGCCTTTATCACTTTTAATTATTGTGAACCACGCAAACAAAGTTACACTTTACAACTAGAAATCAATCGAAACATCTATGCTGATGAAGATAAGTTAGAAAAAAGCAATAATTTTCAAAAGGTTAGTTATGATTTGAGCAAAGTCATCACAAATTTAGCAAATTTTTTGCTGGACTTTTAAAAAATATCTGTTAATTATCCCCCTTGAATTTTGTTAAAAAAGAGTTAAATCTTTTTTGGCGTGAATTAACTAACCCGTTTTAGGGTCAGTCAGAGATGAGACTGCCGAGAACTGAAAGTTTAAAAACAGGGATGTTCTCTTGCCCTATTGCGGTATTAAGGAAATAACACCGTGCTAAGAAGCATCATATTCCTGTTGGTAATGATTTATCTGATTACCACCCCGACAAGAGCTTATGAAGCATATAATTTCTCAGATTTACATGTTCTTAAACAACAATTAGAACATTCTACAAAACAGGAAATTCAAAAACTTCCGCAACCTTCAAAAAATCAGCCCCAAAATGCAACATTAATCAATCAAGATTTATGTTCATTAGCTGCTCTGCAAGCGGAAAAGAATTATCAAATTAAACCGCAATTATTACAAACCATTGCATCAGTAGAAAGTGGTCGATGGAATGAAAAGCTTGGTAAACGCATCGCTTGGCCTTGGACCATCCAGGCCAACGGCAGAGGATATTATTACCAAACCAAACAAGAAGCTGTCGCTGCTATTAAACAATTTTATGCTCGTGGTATAACCAACATAGACGTTGGCTGCATGCAAATTAACATGCGTTATCACCGCCATGCATTTAATAGCATAGAAGACACTCTTGATCCGCAAAAGAATGTCAATTACAGTGCTAAATTTTTGCTTAATTTATATAAGAACAATGGACATAATTGGCAAAAAACTGCAATGCAATATCATTCAAAAAATTATCAAAAGGGTTTGAGCTATAAAAATCGTTTAGAAAAACACTATGCCGAACATATTAACCCAACAGCTCAAAAAACACTTTTTGAATAATAAAAAAAGGGTTCTTATTTCTTAAGAACCCTTTTTTCTTTAGATAATCCCTTTAATAAAAATCACCTTGAAATTACGGCAAAAAACACCACATTAGGTTTACTTTCCTTTTCACGCAATGCCAATTTTTCCCGAAGGATCCTATCATCAATTCCCGGTATAGCTAACGCAATTGCATATTCCTTAGTTGCAATAAACGCGACAGCTTTCTTCCCCCTTTGCTTATAGCCACACTTGTGCTTTCCATTACTCTCTCTCGCCCAAAAATAGCAATTAGCTTTCATTGGCATAATATTAAGTTGCTGAAAGAGTTCATTAATCTCATCCAAATGTTCAATAAAAAATCGCACCTGAGAACGACTGAGCAATTGGCAAGATTTTCCGGCAATTTTAACCTGATGTGATAGTTTATCTGCCTCATCATAAGTCATTTTTCTACGAGGAATTCTCGTATAAACCCAACACTGTACTCCACTGTCAACTGGCAGCAGAAACGCGTCTGGTTTCTCAAAATCTCTAATTTTATCAGTTACTTCTCCGTCCGGATAATGTAACAAAAACTTTGACGCATTCATAATGATAAATTAAATAATGATAAACAAAATAACTTGAAATTAAATTATCTATGCCATAGCCAGACTTAATTTTCAAGCACAAATTAAAAATTT
>JAGCRL010000129.1 GCA_017964705.1 Alphaproteobacteria bacterium | reverse complement strand
TGCTCAACTATCACTAATATTAGATATTCTGCAACATAAGAATCTGACATTAGATAAAGTTATAAAAGAAAATAACAGTATCTTTGGTCAATTAGTTTTGGATAATCGTTCTGTAAGGTATCAACCGATTGTAGAAATAATGGAGTAAGAAAATGAAAAAGTATTTATTAAGTTTATGCATGGTTTTAGCTCTCTTCGCATGTAAAGATGAAAAGAAAGAGGCAAATGTTAAACCGCTAATAAAAATAGGAGCCAGTTTACCTTTAACTGGAGATGTTGCCTTTATGGGAAACGTTGCTAAAGAAGCTCTTTTAATGAATTTTGAAAAATGGCAAACTAAAGATACAAAATATCACTATCAATTAGTGATTGAAGATGACAGCTTTGAGCCTAAAAAAATTGCAACTGCCGGCAATAAACTGATAAATTACGACCATGTTAATGCGATTATTTCTTTTTTGGACCAACCGGCTTATTATTATTTTAACCAAGCTTCAACCAAACATTTTATTCACATGACTTGTTCTTGGGGTGACGATTTATCTGATGAAACCTATAATTTTAATAACATTACCTCACACTCAGAAGCAGCAAAAAAACTGGTCGATTACATGAAAAAAATCGGGGTAAAACGTGTTGGCTATGTATCTCAAAACAATACCGGTCCATTACATTTGAAAAACAATATGCTAAGAGAATTTGAAGAAGCCGGAATAGAACTTGTTTTTGAAGAAACATTTAATATCGGTAACAAAGATTTCAGAATGTTTTTAGCAAGTATCAAAGATAAGCCTGTAGATGTTATTATGACTGTATTAATGGTTCCGGATATGTATGCTTTTGCCAAACAAAAAAATGAAATGGGAATAACAACGCCTCTTACAACCGTTGATTATTTTGAAGATGCAGAACATAAAGAAATCTTTAATGACTATTATTACGTTACAGCTTCAATGGGAAAAGATGATTTCAGACAAGCTATTCTTAGCAGAACCGGATCGGATGTTAAAGCCTGTGTTGCCAATACTGCCGATAATCTGGATTTGTTGATTTGGGCCTATGAAAATGCACCGCATAATAAAGGCAAAATTCCAACAGCAGAAGAAGTTTCCGCAACTCTGCATAGCATAAAAGATAGAGATGGAAGCGTTGGAAAAATAGACGTTATGAAAAACGGACATATAGAGTCTCGTGCTTATTTGAAAAAAATTATCAATGGAAACCCAACTTTTATAGAGGAGTAAAATGATGAAAAGATGGCTGTTAAGTTTATGTATGATTTTGGCGCTGCTGGCCTGTAAGGACGAGAAGAATGAAGCCGCAACAGCTAATACTAAGCCGGTGATTAAAATTGGAGTTATGTTGCCGATGAGTGGAGAACTAGCCGAATTTGGTCAAAATAGTCGTTATGCGGTTGAGTTTGCTCAAGAAGACCATAAAGATTCTCCCATAAAGTTTGATATTATTTTTGAGGATGATACATTTACTCCATCAAGGGCGGCAATGATTGCTAACAAATTTGTGAGTGTTGATAAAGTTGATGCGATAGTGAGTACTTTTTCACCAATAGGTTCGGTTGTATCTCCCATAACCGATAAGGCTAAAGTATTTCATATCAGCTTATCTAATGCGGTTAATATTGCCGAGGGGGAGTTGAATTTTATTGATTGGCAACAATTGGATATTGCCGCTAAAAAATTGGTTGATTATTTAGTATCACAAAATTGTAAAAAGGTTGTATCTTTTAACCAAGAAAGGGTTGGCAACGAGGAAATGCGCGTAAAAACAAATCGCTTTTTGGATGAATATGGTATTGAGTATAAGGAATTTTACTTTAATCCGGATAATCGTGATTTTGCGATGATGATGCAAAAAGCATTATCTTTTGGTGCTGATTATTGGATTTTGAACAGCTATTCCCCTGGGCAAGATATCTTACGTAAAGAAATGTTAGAACATAATATCAACATACCGGTTGTTAATATTCAATGTATGGGAATGTCTAAAAATCTGCAGTTGTTTGATAATCAGGCGTTTGTTGATGCTCCTGATGGGGATGAAAGATTTATTAAGCGTATGGCCGAAAAAACATCTTCAAAAGCGTTAAATATTCCAGCATATGCTTATGATATAGTTAATCTTATTATGACTGCCAATGAGGATTTTTATACTAAAAACGGAAGGATAGCTGATGATTTTGAATTGGCAGAAATTTTAAAGAAAACAAAATTTTATAATGGGATTGTCGGAGAGTTGGAAGTTCAAGAGAATGGCATTATAAAATCGCCATCGGTTATGAAAAAAATTATTAATGGTAATTCAATAGTGATTGCGGAGTAAGTACATGAAAAAATGGTTAGTTAGTCTGTGTATGCTCTTGGCCCTTGCAGCTTGTGATGGTAAAAAAGGTGCTACTCAAACTGATAACAGGCCCGTTGTTAAAATCGGTGTAATGTTGCCGATGAGTGGAGAAATGGCTGAGTTTGGTGAAAATAGTCGCTATGCGGTTGAGTTTGCCGCGGAAGACCATAAAGATTCTCCGATAAAGTTTGATATTATTTTTGAGGATGATACATTTGCTTCATCAAGAGCGGCAATGATAGCTAATAAATTTGTGAGTGTTGATAAAGTTGATGCGATAGTGAGTACTTTTTCACCGATAGGTTCGGTTGTATCTCCAATAGCCGATAAAGCTAAAGTTCTCCATGTCAGTTTATCTAATGCGGTTAATATTGCCGAGGGTGAGTTGAATTTTATTGATTGGCAACAGATTGATATTGCCGCAAAAAAAATGGTGGATTATTTGGTGTCGAAAAATTGCAAAAAGGTAGTGTCTTTTAATATGGAAACAGTCGGCAACGAGGAAATGCGCGTCGTAACCAATCACTATTTAGATGAACACGGTATTGAGTATAAAGAATTTTACTTTAATCCGGATAATCGTGATTTTGCG
>JAGCRL010000128.1 GCA_017964705.1 Alphaproteobacteria bacterium | reverse complement strand
CTGCCATATAAAGCGCTTTATCGTCTTCAATATTTGCCATGATGTAGGCTTTTGGCTTTCCAAAGGCATTAGAAACAGCACCCGTCAACTTCTTTTGCAGGTTATCTTTCTGATTATCATCTAACTTATTACTCATTTTAGCTTCAATATATGGCATATCATTTCTCCTTTAGTCATGCTGAACGTGTTTTACAAAAAGTAACAGCCTTCGTTTATAATATGGTTAAGATTTCATAATTTTGAAGAGAGAAATTGAGATACTTGCATAATCATCAAAATAGATATTATACTATGGCACAAGGAGAGTTTTTAATAATCAAAGTTCGGACTGTGGTATTTATGCCGATAAATCGGCGCATACGCGTTTAAACTCAGATATAATTTCCGCTTCGTGCGGAATTATTTTATTTCGCATAATCGGTTTTCCATCGCAAAAAACATCCGAAATACAAGAACTGTCCGCCGCGTAAATCATATTCGATTTCAGATTATTATTCGGCAATAAAAATTGGTTATTCATATTCACCAATATAAAGTCAGCTAATTTTCCTTCTTTGATTTCACCGGCATTGATGCCAAATGCTTCAAATCCGTTTTGGGTGGCAATCTTAAAAACATCCTCTACTCTACCCGCTGAAACTGAATTGGCTTTATTTTTTGCTGACAGTGCAGCCAACTTCATTTCAGAAATCATAGAAAGAGAATTGTTAGATGAAACACCATCTGTTCCTAATGTTACCTTCAAACCGGCATCCAAATACTTCTGTAAAGACATCTGACCTGTGTCTAACTTTAAATTAGAAGTTGGACAGTGTCCTAAAACAGTTCCCGTTTTTTTAACAAGTCGGATTTCATCATCATTTAAATGAACCGCATGCGCAAACAATGTCTTGGGGCCCATAACTCTCCATTTATGAAGTAATTCGACAGGGCGACAGCCATATTTTTGAATACAATCATCCACTTCTTTTTGCATTTCAGAAACATGGATTTGTAAATATGTATTGTATTTTTTTGCCAAGTCAGAAAACCCTTGAATTAATTTTTGCGAACAGGTGTAAACGGAATGGCAAAAGAGAGCTTTTATTATTCTCGGATTTGGGAAAGCTTCATTCAAATATTGAGTTGCTTTTTTAATACGATTATCAGCTTCTTTCTCATCAAAAAAATCCATACCGGGATAAGGAATAATTGCCCGAAGTCCCATTTCCTCAACAGCTTTTAAGGTTTCAGAAATATGAAAATACATATCAATAAAACAGGTCGTTCCGGTCTTAATCATTTCCAAAATTGCATATCTGGAAAGCGGATAAATATGCTCCGGCTTTAACTTGGCCTCACGCGGAAAAATTTCTTGATTCAGCCAATCCTGTAAGTTTTTATCTTCGCCAATACCGCGCAAAAACATCATACTGGCATGTGTATGGGTATTACAAAAAGAAGGCAGAATGGCTTTGTCCGTGCAATCAATGACCTCATCAGCACAAATGCTTATCTTGTCGGAAATTTTTGCTATTTTGTTATCATTAATTAAAATATCACATAGTTTGTTGTTCAGAAAAACATTTTGTAATAAAATCATGGTAGTCCTGCCTTTT
>JAGCRL010000127.1 GCA_017964705.1 Alphaproteobacteria bacterium | reverse complement strand
CTGTCATGTTTATTCCTCCAAAATAAAGTTATTAATCAATTCCTGACCCGTTTGTTTATTTCAAAAAAAAAGAGCGGCTCTTTTTGCCGCTCAAATAAAAAACAACTCATTTCTAAGTTGCAAAAACACTAAAGTCACTATACTCTTCTTTAGCAATCATCGTATCACCTGTCAATAGGTTTACAATCCGAATAAAAAATTTTTCTTCTTCCCAACAAAAAAGGGACAGTGCTTGCACACCGCCCCTTTTTTGTATTTAGACTGGATTATAATCTGCAATTTCTTGCAAAATTTTTTTCTTAACAGCCTTCGGATAAGCTCCGATGAGCTGCATCCATACAGTGGAGAATGCCTCCTGGTTGAAATACCTTTCGCCTTCTTTATCGAGGTCAAAAAAACCAAAGACTTCGTCCCACGGCATGGTATTCAAATACCTCTTAAAGAAGTGCTTTTTCTCTCGCCACATCGGCTCGAGAAATTTTGCAATCTCCACCTTGGAGAAAACCAGAATGGCTGTATTTTCAGCGAACAGATAGATTTCCCTCGGAGTTTCCTCCAGAAGAGTGTCATTAAAGGTAATAGTTGCTGAACCGTAAGGTTCTTGCACTACCTGCACTTCGCCGTCTTTTTCAGACACTTGGCGTGTAACTGTGCCATCGTAGGAAAAGCACACCAGTAACCCCTTCAGAATTTTGCACGCATGCTCTATATACTGTTTTGTTGCTAACGATTGGCAGCAAAACAGTATGTTCTTCTTGATAAAGTTCCAATCAGCTTGCCTCATTGGACAAAGCTGATCCTGCTCTGTCGTATAAGCCTGAAAGCTTATCGGCAAGCTATTCACCAGATCATACTCATCATGCAGCACCGTTCCTTGCGAAATTCGCTGCATTGCGAGTTCCATAAGCAATTCTCCGCTCTTTCTGTCGAGCTTCATACAATACTGACCGTAATCAGCCATGAATTGCATAAACTCTTTAGAAATTTTGGAGCCTCTCTCCTCACCTGCCGGCTTAACCGCCAGTGGCAAAATAAACCTCTCGACAATCTGATCCATTTCCAAACCGCTAAGGTTTCCTGGATGAACGTGACAGAGCTTCGCAACTGCTGTCAAAAAATCTTTTTCCATAAGCATATATTAAATAGTTAAACATATTGATATCTTGATAGAATCAGAAAATAACATAAATTTTGTCTAAATGCAAGCAAAAAATTTTTATTTGATAACTCAAATAATCCCTTGAAATGTGCATTTTAAACCCGTATCTAAAGTAAAACGAGGTAAAAATGAAAAAAATAAATTGGAAATTATGGTTAATAAACTTAGGAATGTGCGCATCACCGCTAACTGTTTCTGCGCAAAGAAACTTAGCAGAATCCGACTCAGCAGAATCCATCCTATCCTCCCGATTAATCGCTGAACGAACAGATTCTTCAATTGATAATTCATCAACAACCAAACTAACCAAAAGAGAATTAGCTCAGCAAAAAGCCCAAGCCGATTCAGCCGCCAAAGCATGGGCAGAGCTTTCTGCCAGGGAAAAGCTTCGTTCTTGCTCCGACCAAATGCTGTTATTTTTGACTCAATTTGAAGATGTTCGCGCCAAAGCTTATTGGGATCGGGTTGGTGGTCAAGTTACTGCCGGCACAGGTTTCACTCACATAGACGGTAAAAAAATAAACCGTAATTTCAAATTTAAAAATATGGAAGCGCTAACCAAAACTTGGCGCAACGAACTGGAGCGCAAAGACAGTTGGTTTGATACGATGGAGGCCTATCTTGGTCAAACCATAGATATGATGCAACCGCAAAATGAAAAAGAACTGCTCAAATGCAAAAGTGAGTTATGCGGCTGGCAAAGTTTCTTATGGCAAAACGGTCCCGGTTGTTTAGGCTCTTGCAACCAACCTTCCAAAATGGTTGAAGCAGCTCACCGTGCCCAACAAAGCGGCACCGCCAAAGATAGAGAAGTTTTCGATTCGCTCTATAGCAAACATGCCTCTCCGCTGGTTAAAGCCTACACTACTTTTTGTCAAACCGGAGATTCAATTTATTATCGAAAAACTGAAACCTTATTCAAAGCCTGGAACAAAGTAACCAAAAGAGATGCCGCCGGCAATCCGATAAAAGATAGAAACGGTAACCCGATAAAAGTTGTGTTACCTTCATCTACCGCCCGCCGCACTGCAGAATTTGATCAAATCCGTGGCGCCTGCATCACCACTGTTGGTCCTCGCCCAGAATACCTAAAAAAAGATACTACCACACAATACATGGACATTTTAGACGTTGTCGTTGGCGGAATCCACTCTGTACGTGACCGTCAAACTGGTGCCGTTCCCAATAACTGGCCCCAATTGGTTCAAGAAACTCGCGGCGATACCATCACTACTCGCTATCAACGTGAATTTCCGGAATTAAAACAAGCTCCCGCCAATGATAACCAGAAAAAAGAACCGGAAGAGCCAAATCCGATACTTCGCTTTTTCAAAAGCTTACGCGAGCTTTAATTTGACAAAAATTGTAACAAAAATTTAATCATTTGAATCATCCGATTTTTCTTGCCGAACCATTTAAAATATGGTACTATAAATATATAAAATAAACTAACCTGCGGCAACATTGTGACAAAAGTAAGTTAAAAATATACAAAAAAAATCTCCCCTTCAGGTTGAAACACAAATAGCTCCCTATCTCTCCCTCGGGGAGCAAAACATCCGCTGAGAAATACTCCCTCAAAAAAACACCTCAGCGGATTTCATATTTTAAAAGAAAATTTGACAACTCAAATACCTCCTGCTAATCTATTCTGAAATAGCAATTATTATTCTTATTATCAATATATTATATTCACTTAAATAACAAAAACAATGAACGGTTTTGGAAAAAACGACTGGCTTTGCATAACTTGCTTCAAAATAATTTTCAGTCGTGATGCGGATGTAGATTTTTCCATGCGCATCGGAGCATTTTTGACCGGTATGTTCTTTCTTGTCTTTGAGCCGATTGTCAAGTTGCTTGATAAATTTGGCTACTTTGACTACTAAACAACATAAAAAAGGGATACCTCAAGGTACCCCTTTTTTATTTATCAATTTTAATAAGTCTTTTTCCATTCAACGGCAGTGGAAGTGTTTTCAGAACCAGATTTGTGTTGTAGTAAGGTACTCCAAAAGCTCATTAATATCTCGGCATTCGCCAACATAACGTTGCATACTGTCATAACCGGAGATATCTTTGTAAAGTAGTTCCTTAAATTCTCGAAACACATCACCGCAATCGACATTCGGAGAATGAAGCATAAACTGATTGCCGCGAACAAACAACAACCGAAAGCTACGCAGCCCCCTTTTGTAGTTGTCTAATATACTAATCATTTCCCACCAAATCGGATATACTGTTCTACTATACCAATCATCAATATTGCCGTTTTGTGAAAAACCTTTGACCACAATTAAACTTTTGTTGCCGCGTTGCTCTGTAGAGAGCATTTCAATTTCAAACAATGGAAAAGCATCTTTCAGCTCTTTTAAAATTTCTTCTTTTTCACTCATAATAATAATATTTTTAGTTATTAATAATTTATTCGTGTAATAATAGGGTCTATAGCGCATACCTTAAATAAAAAAACTATCAGAGTCAAGCCGAATATATTCAAAAAAAAACAGGGATAAACCCTGCTTTTTTATTTTAATTGGTGGAGGTAAGCGGGATCGAACCGCCGACCTAATGATTGCGAACCATTCGCTCTCCCAACTGAGCTATACCCCCATGCTGAAAACACTTCTACACTCTAAAAAAAATAAATACAAGTTTTTTTTAACAATCACTCTTAAAAAACACCCTCTAAAACATTTTTATTTTTCACTTAGTATTTATTTATTAACCTTTGGTATTATATAATATCTATTAATTAAAAAATGGAGAACAGAAATGCCGTTTTGGCCTAGCAATACAGCCATTGCCAGTATCATACTTATTTTGAGTTATTTGGTATTGTTCACAGAAAAACTAAACCGCGCCGTTACCGTCCTGTTAGGTGCCGGTGCCATGATTTTATTCGGCATTCTAAGTTATGCGGAAGCCATCAAAGGCATAGATTTTAATACCATTGCCCTATTAATCGGCATGATGATTATTGTCGGCATAACCGAAAAATCCGGTGCTTTCCAATTTGCCGCCACTTTTTCTGCCAAGTTGGTTAAAGCCAATCCTCGCGGCTTATTGGCTGTATTAGGAATAGTAACAGCAGTTTTATCCGCTTTTTTAGACAATGTAACCACCGTTTTACTGATTGTTCCGGTAACCATTGAAACAACACGTAAGCTCAAATTGAATGCTTATCCGTATTTGTTAATGGAAATCTTTTCCTCCAATATCGGCGGCACTGCCACCTTAATCGGTGATCCGCCAAACATCATCATCGGTGGCGCCATAGACTTAGGTTTTACAAATTTCTTAATCGAATTAACCCCTCTTGTTGTCGGCTGTTTGCTTTTGCTTATTCTGGCATTTGACTTAATTTACGGCCGTCGTCTGAGCACTTCTCCTGCAGCTCAAAAAGAAGTTATGAGCATCAACGCATATGATTGCATCACCGATACCAAACTTTTATTCAAATCTCTTAGCGTTTTAGTTTTAACCATCAGCGGTTTTATTTTCGGCGAAAAATATCATGTTCAAAACGGCACCATTGCCATATTCGGTGCCTCTTTATTATTAGCCTTATACACATTGGGCCTGCCTCATCAGGAACGCGATGTCAAAACCGAAGAGGCTTTTTCTTTAGTTGATTGGACCACCATTTTCTTTTTCACCGGTTTATTTGCCTTGGTATACGGTCTAGAAATCGCTGGCATTTTAGAATATCTCGGTCATCAAGCTCTTGCTTTGGTAGAAGGCAGCATTCAAAAAGCCACTTATCTGGTGTTATGGTCTTCTGCTCTGTTATCTGCGGCAATAGATAACATACCTTTTGTTGCCACCATGATTCCCCTGTTAAAAACCATGGAAGAAAGTCTCGGTGGTCGTGAAGCCATGATGCCCGTTTGGTGGGCCTTATCCATCGGCTCCTGTTTCGGCGGCAACGGTTCTCTAATCGCCGCCTCTGCAAACGTTATTGTAGCAGGTATTGCCGCCCGTGAAGGCAAAGCCATCAACTTCCTTAAATTTTTGCTTTGGTCTATACCGGTCATGTTAATATCCGTTCTTATAGCCTCTGCTTATTTATATGTAAGACATTTTATGTAAAGGACTTATTCTATGCCGCCGCTGACAAACTTAACCCCGTTTACCAACCAAACCATCGCTCTAATGGCTATGGGGTTATGTTATCTTTTACTTTTTACCGAAAAGCTCAATCGCGCGGTCATAACCACCATGCTCGCCAGTATGTTAATCATCTTAGGCGTCATAACCCAACAACAAGCCATTGCCGCCATAGACTTTAACACTCTGTCACTTTTAGCCGGCATGATGATTATCATCAACATTACGGAACGTTCCGGCATATTTCAATACGTTGCCATCTGGGGCACTCAAAAAGTAAAAGCAGATCCCGCTCGTGTTATGGTAGTTTTAGCCATCGTTACCGCGGTATTTTCTGCCTTTTTAGATAATGTAACCACCGTTTTGCTGATTGTTCCGGTTTCACTGCAAATTACTCAAAAGTTAGAAGTAAACCCCTACCCATATTTGCTGATAAACATTTTTGCCTCCAACATTGGCGGCACTGCCACCCTAATCGGCGATCCCCCTAATATTTTAATCGGTTCCGCCCTTGGCTTAAGCTTTACGGATTTTCTGTTATATTTAACCCCGGCAGTTATTTTAATCATGATGGCCTTAATTGTGTTGTTCCTCCATTTTTGGGGACCAACCATGAAAGCTTCGCCAGAAAACAAAGCTTTAGTAATGAATCTTAATGCAAAAGATGCAATCACCGATTTTCATTTGCTTCACAAATCTTTAGCCATTCTATTTACAGTTATCACCGGCTTTGTCTTAGCCGAACATATCGGGCTGGAAAACGGTTTCATTGCCCTGCTGGGAGCCGCCTTGTTGCTATTATTATATACTTTCAAAAAACCTCATCGGGAAAGTGATGAAAAAGTAGAAAATATCTTAAATCACATTGATTGGACCACCATTTTCTTTTTCACCGGCTTGTTCATTATTGTCGGCGCATTAGAAACCAGCGGATTTTTACAACAAGCCGGCGATTATTTCATCAAGCTGACAAACGGCAGCATCAAAAAAAGCGTCTTCATAATTCTAGGCGGTTCCGCGGTATTTTCTGCCGTTGTTGATAACATACCTTTTGTTGCCACCATGATTCCAACCTTAAAAGCAATGGAAGAAAGCATTGGCGGACGTGAAGTAATGATGCCTGTTTGGTGGGCCTTATCACTAGGTGCTTGTTTAGGCGGTAACGGAACACTCATCGGCGCCTCTGCAAACGTTATTGTAGCCGGTATTGCCGCTCGTGAAAATCGCCCGATTAATTTCTTAAGATTTATGATTTGGTCGATTCCCGTCATGATAATCAGCATCCTGTTTGCCGCCCTATATTTATACTTAAGCTTTTTCATTTAATGATCCGCCACACTCCAATAACCGAATTTAATTGTTCTGGCTATTCGTCTGGCTCTTTTTGGTGTTTGTCTGGCATATGCAGAAGTCAAACATTCAAATGCAGCCATATCAAAATTTTCCCGTTCAATTTCTTTAAGCATTCTCTTAAATTTTTTAAGTCCCTTCCATCCCAGCTGAAAACACATATCAAGCAATGCATACTGCCTGTCTGCTGAGAGTTTATCAAACATTTTAACCGATTTTTTCAGCACCGCATAGCAAGCAACAATATCATTTCTAAGCAACATTTTAGCCCCATTTTCCGTAATACCATGCATATAATCCCCCAACGCCCGTTTTTCCTCTTCTGTTAAAGGATTATCCTCCAAGTTTCTCCCCACTCCGATTGTCAATTTACCTGCAGGGCAATAATACGGCATCAAACTCATTCCTTCATGGAAAATCAATCTCTTAACCCATTCCTCCATACATTGCTCAATCATTTTCATCTCCCCATAAAAAAAAGGGAGCACCATAAGATACTCCCTTAAAAAACAAAAAAAAGCCCGCCAAATCGGCAGACTAAAATCCTATCTTAAAAATCATAAATCCATTGGTGACACCTTGTCAACCCCTTTAAACATCAAATCAAAAAAATATATCTGAAGGCAAATATTTCACTTGCCTTTCACAAAAAAAGAAGTTATAAGAGAAACGATGTTTTGTTTAAACATAGGAGATGTCTGGAAGCATCGGCACAATCGCAATTAATCAAGAGGAAGTTCCTCCTGTGTCCTGCCTTCCGACGAGAGGATTTTGGCGTTATCGCCGCACAAACAAAATATCCGGTATATTGCTTTGGTATGTAATCAACAATAAGAAACCCCAAACCAATTACTGACGTTACAGCATAAACAAGATATCGTTCAAACATAAGGGACGATAATTATTAGTTAGGAAATAAAAAGTTATGAAAAAGATGTTGATAGATGACACGCAACCGGAAGAAACCCGCGTGGTTATATTAGATGGGAACAAGGTTGAAGATGTCGAATTTGAATCCAGTGCCAAAAAACAAATTAAAGGCAATATATTTACCGCCAAAGTTATTCGCATAGAGCCTTCTTTACAAGCTGCTTTTGTAG
>JAGCRL010000126.1 GCA_017964705.1 Alphaproteobacteria bacterium | reverse complement strand
ACGCTGGTTTAAGATACGTTTTTTAAAATCGGCTGTAATTAAAACATAAATGCTTGCATTATCTTTTTGAAAGCTTTAGTTTTAACTAAAGAAAAAGAAATGGAGCAGAAATAATGGTTAATAAATTATTTGGAACAGACGGTGTTCGCGGTGTTGCAAACCTTTACCCGATAAATGCTGAATTTGCTTTTGATTTGGCAGAGGTTTTAAGCAAGAACGCTTGTCTTCAAAAAAAGAAAGTAGCAATAGGAAAAGACACCAGAATTTCCGGTGATATGCTGGAATCAGCATTAACAGCTGGATTTACTTCTAATGGAGTTTCCGTTATTTCGCTCGGGGTGGTTCCGACTCCTTTAGTTACTTTAATGACTCCATCTTTAGATATTGATATGGCTATAATGATTACCGCATCTCATAATCCATATCAAGACAATGGCATAAAACTTATTGACCAATCCGGTGACAAGTTCCCGGATGAGTTTTATGCTCATATCGAAGGGCTTTTAGATAAAATACAAAAACAAAAAGATAATAATAGCTATAATAAAGATAAAGATAATAATAACAAAAATAAAAGCCCTTCCCCCCTCGGACAAGTTTTTATAAAAAAAGATGTTGTTGAAAATTATATGGAAAACATGCGAAGAATCGCTCCAAATTATAAAGCCTTAAAAGGTTTACGCGTTGTTCTTGATTGTGCTAATGGGGTGTTCTTTTATATCTTACCGCAGGTCTTTAAGGATTTAGGTGCCGGGGTTATTACTATTTGTAATGAACCTGACGGATATAACATAAACAAAGATTGCGGCTCTCAATGTACAGAAAAACTTTCTAAAACAGTTGTTGATTCTCATGCTCATTTCGGCATTGCCGTTGATGGTGATGGCGATAGAGTTATATTAGTTGATGACAAAGGTAGTGTTATTGATGGTGATCAACTGCTTTGTTTTTTAGCCCAATATTTGAAAAAAAATAATCAGCTTAAAAATAATATCGTTGTTAGCACCGAGTGGTCAAACCTCGGGCTTAATAATTATTTAAAAGCAAACGGTTATCAGTATTTTAAGAGCAAAGTTGGCGAACGTTATGTGGTTGATTTAATGCACCAAAAAGATGCTGTTTTAGGAGGCGAGTTGGTAGGGCATATTGTGCTTGCAGATTATGCCCATAGCGGAGACGCTTTAGCTGCGGCAATAGTTATTTCTTTAGCTTATTTAGAAGACGGCAGGAAAATGAGCGAAATCTTCCCTATTTTTGAACCATATCCGTGCGTTATTGAAACCATACGTTTTTCTACAAAAGAATATATGATGGAAAGTGTGGAACATGATGATGTAAAAGAAGCTCTTGATAAGGCGCGAATCGAACTCGGTGAGGATAGTAATTTGATTGCCAGAAAATCGGGAACGGAACCGGTGATTAAATTGCGTGTTGAAGGAAATGACGAAAAAGTTGTTGCGCGCTTGGCAAAAGAATTAAAAGCGCTCATTGTAAAATATAAAAAATAAGAATCTATGTTTTAGAGATTGAACCCTCACTTTTTATGTGAGGGTATTTTTCATTTTAAAGCTTTTTTATGATATTGCGAATATATTGAGGTATATTTATCACGGAGGGCTGTTGATGAAGAAGTTTTTGATATTTTTTATAGCACTAGTTTTAAATTGCTCGTTAGCATTAGCAGAGAATAATCTTTTAAATTATGAGTGGTGGGAAACAGCAACGGTTGAGGATGTGCAAAGAGAAATTGCTAATGAAGCAGATGTAAATGCTAAAGATAATAATGGGGAAACAGCGTGGTATAGAGCTGCTGTAATAGGTAATAATGAGGTGAAATAAGTATTAGAAAATGCCGGTGCAAAGACGCAAAAATTGAAATCTATTGGAAAAAATATTGAAGAGCAGGCAGAAAATATTGTAATAATACCACTAGAAATTGTTGGTGTGGTTGCTATTGTGGGAGTATTGGGTTTTCAGTATGTAACGTGCACAGGAGATGGCTGGTTCAGTGCCGGGTGTATGTGGAAAGGTGAAAAATTTTTCTAGAGATTGAGGCGATAACCGGAGTTTTCGGTAATTATTAATTGCGATCCACCGTCTTTTTCTACTTTTTGGCGGAGGCGGTAAATGTGTGTTTCTACCGTATGAGTTGTGGCATCAGCACTATATCCCCAAACATTTTCAAGTAAATCTTCTTTAACGGCAGATTGCGGAAAAATTTGATATAAATATTTTATTATCTCTACTTCTCTTTCTGTCAGCTTAATAGATTTGGTTGTTATGGAAGAATATATTTCTTTTTTTACTGGATAAAGACTGTATTCTTTTATATTTATACATTCTTTGCGGCGAACTTTAGGCAATAAAGAATTATTTTTTAGCGAATCCAAAAAAACACTTAACCGAAAAGGTTTTTTTATTATCAAGTCAGCCATATGTGTCGTATCCTCTGTTTCTGAAAATAAAACAATAGGAACGTTTTTACAAAAATTACTTATTTGTTGTAAATCTGCTTCGTTATCTGTTAGCAAAACATCTGTTTTTGAAGAAGGAAAATCTTCTTCAACTTCTGCATTTGTTAAAACAAATTGTATTTGTTCTTTCAAATCTTGAGCAAAAAATGTGTTTTTTGAAAGAATGTTTATGTTCATTATAAATTAAGCTCCAAACCAAAAATAAACGCATATCCTTTTGAATTATTCCTTGCTTCGAGGTTTTCTCCCCTTGAAAGTAAGTGAGCGGCTGTCAAAGAAAATGTGACATATTTATTATATTGGTAACTGTTCGACCAAGTTATAATTTCATCATGATTATCTGTTTTTTCAGCCTTTGAATCAAAATAAGCTATTCCTGTTTTAAACGGTCCGAAGGCATAACTCAAACCAATGTTGTAGGCTCGGCCTTCTCTATATGCATCATAGAGGTTTTCTTTACTTAATGCATAATCGCTTTTATTAACCTCTGTTTGGCGATATGAAGCACCAAGTGTCCAACCTTTACGATAAATACTTATACCGGCAGAATATTCTTTATCGTTTTTATGATAATCGGCAAAACCTAGTGCTGTTTCTATTTCATAATCAAAAACATCCCAGGCACCATAAGCTCCTAGAACATAGGCGCTCTTATCTTTGTATCGTGCTTTTTTGGAAACCAATCCAGATTGGCTATATGTTTCCGGAATATATGTCACTCCGAGTTTTATTCCTGCAAATTCCGGTGTTATGTAGTTTGCTTTAAGCGAAGCTCCGTCTGTATTAATATATGTAGAGTTTAAAGTTTTATATGAAACCTTATGGCCTTTTTTATACCAGTTGGGATTAGTAATAAAATTAACAATTTCCGGATTATTGATGTGACTTGCCCCTACATTCGGTGCACCAACTGCAAATTTATAAGCCACATTTGCGTCTTGTCCGACAGAAACATCTCCAAACGGGGTTTCGTTTAAAAGATAAATTTCTTCACCCCAGATTCCTTGATTGTAATTTTCAACTTCTTTTGCCGAATCTATCATAAAATAGCCGATTAAAGATGTTGTATAATCTTGATTATACTCATAAGAAGCTCGCCCAAAAAGATTTAGCGATGAATTAAAATTATTTTGTTTATACATTTTGTTGTATGGTTTTGTATAATCTGTATATCCATAATAGTTATTAAGAGATACAGAGTAATCCGTATCAAGAGAGCCTGCCGATGCTGTTATCGGAGCTAAAGCTAACAACATAAAAACTGGTAATATTCTCATACTTCTTTCCCCAAAAATTTGTACTTTTGTTGTAATATACAGCTATCTTTTTCTCTTAACAAGACTTATATTGTTTATAACCTAAAAAAATATGGATAAATAAAACTCTTTCTGTTTTAAAGTGGTGTTAATTAGGAATATTTGTAAATAAATGGAGTAAAAAACAATGCAAAAACCTGTAATGTTATTAATTTTGGACGGTTGGGGATATAGAGAAAACATAACTAAAGACAATGCTATTGAACAAGGTCAGACTCCGAACTGGCATTATTTGTTGAAAAATTATCCACATTGTTTTGTTGAAACATCTGGTTATGATGTTGGTCTTCCTGACGGGCAAATGGGCAATTCTGAAGTTGGTCATACAAACTTAGGCGCCGGGCGTGTTGTTATGCAAGATTTACCTAAAATAGATTTGGCAATTAAAGACGGCACAATCAAAGAGAATCCTGTTTTGAAAGATATGATAAAAACATTAAAAACAACAGGAGGTGCTTGTCATTTAATGGGGCTGATGTCCCCTGGTGGTGTTCATTCTCATCAAAAACATATTGAGGCAGTTTGTCGCATATTGGCTGAAAACAATATAAAAGTTAATGTTCACGCCTTT
>JAGCRL010000125.1 GCA_017964705.1 Alphaproteobacteria bacterium | reverse complement strand
TGAAATAATTATATGATAATATCGTATATTGACAAAATATGTTATTGATATACATTATAAACTAGCGATAATATCATTTGTTTTAAAGGAGCAATAAAAATGAACAAAACGGTAAAAATTCTTGCTATTGCAAGTTTTTTTGTAATCTTATTAGTTGGTTGTAGTAAAAAATCTACAAAAGCCAATAACAACAACGATTCTGCTGTTCAAAAACTTGAAACAAAAAAAGATTCTTCTGCTGAAAAGAAGAATGCTCAAAACAAGTTATTTGACATACCAGAATCTCCTGCATCTGATTTTTCATATGAACTTTCAGATGACAATTCAGGTGTAAAAATCACTGCGTATAAAGGTGGTGCTAATTGCCGTATACCTTCTGAAATTGAAGGAATGCCTGTAACAGAAATAGCTAGTAATACTTTTTTTAATACTAAATTTGGCAAAAGTCTTGTTGTGCTTGTAATGCCGGATACTATAAAAAAAGTCGGTAAAAATTGTTTTGGTTTTTGCTCATCTTTAAGTGCAGTAAAACTATCTTCTTCGCTCTCTGTAATTGAAGAAGAAATGTTTCAGGATTGTGATTCATTAGAAGAAATAGTTATTCCTGCAAGCGTTACAACAATTAAAGAGAAGGCCTTCTCTAGTAGCGGTTTGAAATCAATATATATTCCTGATACAGTTATAGAAATTGAAGGTGGCCCAGGTGGCGCATTTTCGGACTGTAAAAACCTTTCAAAGGTTCGGCTTCCGTCAACATTAAAGATTTTACCAGAAGGAACATTTGGTAGTTGTCACTCATTGGAATCTATTGAGCTTCCAAACGGAATTACAGAAATTGGTGGTAACGCATTTGCAGGTTGTCGATCTCTTTCTTCAATAATACTTCCTGAATCTATTACAAAGATAAGATATGGTGCATTTCAAAACTGCGAATCCCTTACTTCGTTGACTATTCCAAATTCTGTTACATCTATTGAAAATGGTGTTTTTAATAACACCGGCTTAATTACTTTGGAAATACCAAATTCTGTTACTAAGCTTGGATGTGGTTTTGGCAAATGTAAATCATTAGAAAAACTTCATCTTCCAGATTCTCTTAAAGTAATACCCAACGACATGTTTCCCAATTCACTACAATCCGTTAATATTCCCGCATCCACAAAGGAAATAGAGAGTCGGGCGTTTAAACATTTGGAAAATTTAACAGAATTAATCATCCCAGATTCTTTAACAAAAATTGAATTTGAAATTTCACAAGGTGCTATGCACAATTTTGAAGGTACAAATCTAAATCTTGCAAGCCAAAAAAGACTTAAAGATTTAGGATATAACGGAAAATTTACGTCTAATTAAATCAGGAACTGTTTAAGAATTTGCAAATAGATATTCGGTTTTACCCCCGAATATCTATTTTTTTGATAAAAATTCTCTACAAATACGCATATTTTCTTATGACATTCACAAATAAACAAAGGAGTATGAAAAAACATGAAAATACTGCAATCATTAAAAACAATAATCAACAAACTGCCATTCAATAAGCTGGCAGAAAAAATGCCTGGGTTATCTAAATTTGCTAGTTTTGCGAATTATGCTTTTTGTGCATGCATAATTATAGTAATTCTTCTTTTACTAGTTGTTCCATCACCTCAAAAAAATCCTATCGTTGGAACTTGGTCTTTGATTTACAACGGAAAATGCAGTAATGCAATTTACATCGACCCTGCAACTGATAATTATGCTAAGGGTATTTATACTTTTTATAGAAATGGTGATTTTTATTCTTTAGATGTCTCAAAATATAAAAAAACGGATGGAATTATCTTAAAAGATGGTAGATTTGCGCCTTATGTAAGCAAATTTAAGGAAAGAAATGGAACATGGAGATTTGAAGACAATAAACTTATAATCAAATATGATGATGGTAAAGAATGGATATACAATGAAAATGATTATTATTTTAACAAAAAAAATAAATCTTTAAGATTAGGAGAGAATCTTTTCTTCAAAGAATACTAAAACAATTGTTTTGTAAAATAGCATAGGAATCAAAATTCATATAAAAGTTGATTGGATTTAGATTTACAATTAAAACGAAAAAGGCTCTGCCCTTTTAGGAGCAAAGCCTTTTTTTGTTTTTCAAAAACTAAAGCTTATTTTACCATCAGCTTGTTGATGCGCTTTACAAAATCTGCCGCAGCATTTGCCCAAGACTACGATTTAAGCGACGGACAAATTGCTAACATCGTGCGTAAAATCACCATGGATAAAGTACTGACCGGCAGCCGCCCCAATTTTGAAAAGCTGCGCAATCTCTGCAAAACCGAAAGAAAAATCGGCTTCTTTTAGTCTTTGGGGAAAAAGAGCAC
>JAGCRL010000124.1 GCA_017964705.1 Alphaproteobacteria bacterium | reverse complement strand
CTGGTAAATCTCCCTTGGGGCAAATACTCCCCGATAAATCACAATTTGCAAAATGCAATTGATATTTTAGATGAAGATCATTACGGGTTAGAAAAAGTAAAAGAACGCATTATTGAATATTTAGCGGTTCAAACTCGTTCCAAATCTCTAAAAAGTCCGATTCTTTGTTTAGTTGGCGCCCCCGGTGTCGGAAAAACATCTTTAGGTCGTTCAATTGCTCGTGCCACCGGCCGCAAATTTGTCCGTGCCTCATTAGGCGGCATGCGTGATGAAGCAGAAATCCGCGGTCATCGTCGCACATATATTGGGGCCATGCCCGGCAAGATTATCCAAAACATAAAGAAAGCCGGCACTTCCAATCCGCTGTTTTTATTAGATGAGATAGATAAACTCGGTTCCGATTGGCGCGGCGATCCTAGTTCCGCTTTATTAGAGGTCTTAGATCCTGAGCAAAATTCCACCTTTAATGATCATTATCTTGACATAGATTACGATTTATCAAAAGTTATGTTCGTAACCACCGCCAATTCTATGGATATGCCTCGTCCGTTACTGGATCGTATGGAGATTATTCATATAGACGGCTACACCGAGCAAGAAAAAATAGAAATTGCCAAACGTCATCTCATTCCCAAGGTATTCAAAGAAAACGCCGTCAAGCCGGAAGAATTAATGATTACCGATGCTGCAATTGTAGATATTGTTCGCTACTACACATCAGAATCAGGCGTCCGCAATTTAGAGCGCAAGTTAGCCTCTATCGCTCGCAAGAGCGCCAAAGAAATGCTGTTAAACCCCAAACAGAAATTGCCGATTAAAGTAGATGAAAAAAATCTCAATAAATACCTCGGTGTCAAAATTTACCATTACGGTATTAAAGAAGAAAAGAATCATATCGGTGTAACAACCGGCTTAGCCTGGACAGAAGTTGGTGGCGATATGCTGTTTATAGAAGCCGTAGATATGCCGGGCAAAGGGCAGATTAAGCAAACCGGTAAATTGGGTGATGTAATGAAAGAATCAATAGACACCGCCTATTCCGTTGTTCGCTCGCATGCCCCGTCTTTAGGCATTAATCCGGAAGTATTTGAAAAGACGGACATTCACGTTCACGTGCCGGAAGGCGCCACACCGAAAGATGGTCCTTCTGCCGGTATCACGATGTATACAACGCTTGTTTCCGTCTTTACCAAAATACCGGTTAAGAGCGATGTCGCAATGACCGGTGAGATTACTCTTCAAGGACGCGTCTTACCGATTGGCGGCTTAAAAGAGAAGCTCTTATCGGCACTTCGCGGTGGTATTAAAACGGTTATCATCCCCAAAGACAATGAAAAGGATTTAACCGATTTGCCCGAGATTGTCAAAAAAGAACTCAATATCGTTATGGTAGAAAACGCTTCTGAAGTTCTGGAAATCGCCTTAGAATGCCCTATCAAGCCTTTAGATATTCCAAACGCCTGTTTAGTTCGCACCCCGCAACAGCCGGATGCCTGATACATTTTCCTTGACAACATAAGCAAAGCTCACTATCGTCTGCTTAAACAAAAGGAAAATACAATGGCAAAAAAGACAACTAAATCAGATTTTATTTCCACGGGGCAGATTGCTGTCAATCGCCGCGCCAGCTTTGATTATGCCATTGAAGAAACTTTCACCGCCGGACTTGAGTTAAAAGGAACAGAAGTCAAATCGCTGCGTCTAGGCAAAGTCAGTTTAACAGATACCTATGGTTCTTTTGAAAACGGCGAGCTTTTTATTGAGAATTTAAAGATAGAAGAATACAGCAATAAAGGTTATGAAAAGCATGACCCCAACCGCAAGAAAAAGCTGTTACTCACCCGTCATGAAATAGATAAAATTATCGGTGCCATGTCTAAAAAAGGCTATTCTTTAGTTGCCAAACGTTTATTTTTTGATAATCGCGGTCGTGCCAAATTAGAAGTCGGTCTCGGCAAAGGTAAAAAGCTTTATGACAAACGCGAGAGCATCAAAGAGCGTGACATCTCCCGCCGTATGCGAGAATATTAGAAGCTTTTTTATAGTAAAAACGATACATAAGCAATGAACTACGATAATAAGCATTCTTAAATTTTAGTTGCATTGGAATTTTTTGATGGTATTGTAAATGTATATTGAAATCGTAATTACAATAGAGGTTTCGTCATGAATTTGTTAAAAAATATCTTACTCATATCATATCTTAAAAATAAAGGTGTACGCCGTATTTGCTTTGTTATCGGTGTTTTATTGACTATTATACCAACTTATATTTGGTATGAAAATTTAAACGATAATTTTTACAATGAAACTTATAAAAATATTGAAGAATTTGTACATAAACCTTGGAATAGATACAACCAAGATAAACAAAGAGAGGTATTTAATAAATATCCTGTGGATATAGGGTATAAAGATTTAACGCAATTTGATTTATGGAAATCCTTTTTCTTTGACCAATCAGGTCCTGGATACGCTGTGAAAATATATTATTTAGAGCAATGTAATATTAAAAAAAATGATAATAATGCAAATTTACCAGAAGGTTTTCATGTTGTCTATACACCAGATAATAATAACGATTATTGGAATCAATTTGAGGAAGTTGATCCATTGGAGTATGATAAGAATAAAGTTACACCAGAGATGTTGCTTGCTGGAGCCAGAAACTTAAAAAAGAGAGGTTATACTCCGGAGCAAGTCGATGCGTGGTTGCACACTCATAATTCATCACTTAAGAAGATAAAAGAGTTTGCTAAAGAGGAAAAATTTAACTGCAATAAGTTTGAACAATACATGACTCAAGAAATCTGCATATCAAAAGCAAATTATATTTATTTATTAAAACTTCTGTGGTCATTATTTTGGTTCTATCTTCCGTTTTTATTAGCCTGTATAGTTAGATGGATTTATACAGGATTCAAGGACAATAAGGCGTGTTAGATGTTTTCAATGCTTTGCGATTTTATTTGTTGTATAGATGTTGATACCTTGTTGGCAATTTTCATGCTTGTTATTTCGATTGCTACTTGTGCTATAGCGTACTATACTTATCTACCAATAAAAGGACATAAATTCTCCGTTCTAGAGATGTTATACCTTAATGTACTACCTGGATATATAAAGGAAATTATATTATTTAATCTTAAGAACAAAACAGAAGTGATATGCAAACTTTATGCAAAATTAAAGGATGGAACTTATGTGGCTTTAGATGCAGATATAGAAGGGAAATTAAGTGCAAAAAAAATTGGTGCCCGTAATCCTATTATAATTGAACCATACCAAAGCAAAAAAATATATATTCGCGAAGCATCATATTTCAAACAGCGTTCTATGAAAAAAGGAGCACCTTTATTCAATTGTGTCGATATACATAATAAACTAGATGGTTACTATATAGTATTGTCAGATGGAACAAAATTAAAAATTGATGGTTTAAACGTAGAAAAGATTGTTAACAAATTTGAAGATAGCAATATTGTAATAGATAGGTGTGTATGTAAAGGTCAAGCGAAAATAAAAAATAAAATTCTTTCAAATTTTAGCGTATACAACAAATTCGAATGTATAATTGTGCATTCAGATAATCAAGAGTTTCCTTTAAATGTAGGGAAAAATTATACAAAAAGTAGTATTGAAAAAGCAATACGGCAACAAATGAAATTACCGAAGAATTGCACAATACAATTAGATAAAGATATTGATGATTTTTTATCAACATTAAAACAAAAAGAATTTCCTAAAATAGG
>JAGCRL010000123.1 GCA_017964705.1 Alphaproteobacteria bacterium | reverse complement strand
TGAAAAAACAGATGGTTTATTAATAGAAAGAAAAGGTTCTGCTTTTATGAACTTTGGTGATTGTACACCTCTTGTTTTTTATTGTGACGGTGTTGTTTTGTTATCTCATGCAGGTTGGCGTGGTACAGCACAAAACATGGCTAAAATATCAATAAAAAAGATGGTTAATGAGTACGGTTTTAATCCTAAAGATATTAAAGCTATAATTGGTCCTGCTATTTGTAAAGATTGCTATAATGTTGGGGAAGATGTTTATAAAGAGCTTTATAATACAGTCCAAAATACGCAAAGCTTATTTAAAAAAAGGGAAGATAAGTTTTTTGTGGATTTAAAAGGTATAAACAAACAACAACTTATAGAATGTGGTGTTAAACAAATAGATGTTTGTCCTTATTGTACTGCTTGCGGTGAAAAACTATTTTTTTCTTATCGCTATGAAAACAAAACAGGTTATAGACATAGCGCTGTGGTAAAGTTATAATATATCTTTTAGAATAAATAAAAGACACCAAGAGACATTTCTACAAGGTTTTTAATATAATCATCTTTTGAAAGTTTTACATAACGCACCATACCACGTAGTGCTACAGTATCTTCAATATTATATTGTAAACCTAAACCTACACGAATACCGGCAGAATCAAAATCTTTATTTGTTGTTGCGCTATCAATGTAATAATATTTATTAGCTTCATCAGAATCCCAGGTTATTTTTCCTTTAGCACGTGTTTCAAACTCATATTGTCCAACACCAACAGATGCTAATAAATCAAGTTGTTGATTTAAAGGTAGATAAGCTAATAAATCAATACCGTAAGAGCTTGATAAAAATGTTCTTTTGTCATATATTTTACCATCAGCATAGTGATCAAAATTTTTACCAGTCGGATCGTAAACACCATTTTTATCAACAGGAATTTCTGCTGTTATAGTATTATTTTTTCTTTCACCGAAAGAACGTTGATAAAAACCCTCAAAACCAAAATATTTATGTGCTTTCAAACCTAAAATAGCAGAACCTCCGAAAGAAGAATCTCTGAAATATGTTGCTTCATTATCTTTAAAGTAACCATCTTTTTCGGTGAAATTTCTTTTTAAATTAGATAATTCAAAACCAACATAAGGTTTTATAGTTTTTGTTTTATGATAAGTATTTTGATTATAGTCTGTTTTCTTTAAATCGGAATTTTGTTTTTTTAATTGATAGTTATTATTATTGTTGTTATAGGTGTATGTATTATTGTTGCTGTTACGATTGTAGTTATAATTATCGTTATAATCATAGTTGTTATAGTAATATGTTCTAGCAGACGCATTGTTTACTGTAAAAGCAAATAAAACACTTAAAAATAATATAATTTTTTTCATATCAAAATTCCTTTTTACTCTATATGTACAGGACTATTCTGAGGATAATTTATAATAGAAAGTTTAATATATAGTAAAAAGCGGATTGTTAATTTGTTTCTTTTCTATCTCTCTGAATTTAAAATAATATTAGCGCATTTTTTGCTTGAATATTCTAAATTAGTGATATAAATTGAGCGCAGAATTTTTGTTCTGCCGCGGCAAAACAAGGTTTTTGTGTTTGTGCGTGGCTGTTTTAACTTATTTAAAGCTAATAGGAGCTGATTGACCATGAGTAAATGGGTATATACATTTGGTGACGGCAAAGCAGAAGGCGATGCCTCTATGAGAAACCTCCTTGGCGGTAAAGGTGCTAACTTGGCAGAAATGAATAAAGTTGGTTTGCCTGTTCCTCCGGGATTTACAGTAACAACAGAAGTTTGTACATATTACTATAATAATAATAAAACCTATCCGGCAGATTTGAAAGATCAAGTTCGTTCTGCTCTTTCTTATGTTGAAGGAATTATGGGTAAGAAATTTGCAGATGAAAATAATCCACTGCTTGTTTCTGTTCGTTCTGGAGCAAGAGTTTCTATGCCAGGTATGATGGATACCGTTTTAAATCTTGGTTTGAACGATGTTACAGTTAAAGCTTTAGCAAAAGCTTCCGGAAGTGAAAGATTTGCATATGATGCTTATCGTCGTTTCTTGCAAATGTTCTCAAATGTTGTTTTGGGTGCAAATATGGAAGAATATGAAGACGCTTTGGCAAATATGAAAAAAGCTAAAGGATATAAATCCGATACAGATTTAACAACCGATGATTTAAAAGAATTAGTTGAAGAATATAAAAAGATTGGTGTTAAATTAGGTAAAGTTGTTCCGCAAGATCCATGGGATCAATTATGGGCAGGTATTGGTGCTGTATTTGGTTCTTGGATGGTAGAACGTGCAATTATTTATCGTAAATTAAACAACATTCCTGGTGATTGGGGTACAGCAGTTAACGTTCAATCAATGGTATTTGGTAATGCTGGTGATGATAGTGCAACAGGTGTTTGCTTCTCTCGTGACCCTGCAACAGGTGAAAATGTTTATTATGGTGAATATTTAGTTAATGCTCAAGGTGAAGATGTTGTGGCAGGTATTCGTACACCACAGCCAATGGGTTCTCAAGGTAAAGGTAATTCTTTGGAAGAATTATGGCCTCATCTTTATAAAGAACTTGTTGATGTTCGTAATAAGCTTGAAGCTCACTACAAAGATATGCAAGATATGGAATTTACTATTGAACACGGTAAATTATGGATGTTGCAATGTCGTAATGGTAAAAGAACAGCTGCTGCTGCTGTTCGTATGGCTGTTGAAATGTATGAAGAAGGTATGCTTTCTAAAGAAGAAGCCATTATGCGTGTTGGTGCTGATCAGTTAGACCAATTATTGCACCCAATGTTGGATCCGAAAGCAAAGAAAAATATTATTGCTACAGGTCTTCCAGCTTCTCCTGGGGCAGCTGTTGGACGTGCTGTTTTTTGTGCTGAAGATGCAGAAGAATGGGCTTCAAAAGGTGAAAAGGTTGTTCTTATTCGTAATGAAACTTCTCCGGAAGACATTGGTGGTATGCATGCATCTCAAGGTGTTATCACAGCTCGTGGTGGTATGACATCTCACGCTGCTGTGGTTGCTCGTGGTATGGGTACTCCTTGCGTTTCCGGTTCTACAGATATTGTTATTGATTATAAAGCAAAAACAATGAGCACAAAATCCGGGGTTGTTATTAAAGAAGGCGATTGGGTATCTTTAGATGGTGGTAAAGGTCAAATTATTGAAGGAAAAATTCCAACTGTTCAAGTTGAAATGACAGGTAATTTTGGTAAATTAATGACCTGGGTTGATGAAATCAAAACCATGAAAGTTCGTGCTAATGCAGAAACACCAAAAGATGCTAAACAAGCTCGTGATTTTGGTGCTGAAGGCATCGGTTTGGCTCGTACAGAACACATGTTCTTTGATGCTAACCGTATTGCAGATATGCGTGCGATGATTTTATCTGATAATGAAGAAGGTCGTCGTAAAGCTTTGGCTCGCTTGTTACCATATCAAAAGCAAGACTTTATTGACTTATTTACAATTATGGATGGTTTACCAGTGACAGTTCGTTTGCTTGATCCTCCGTTGCATGAATTTTTGCCTCATACAGATGCAGAAATGCAAGAATTGGCAGAGAAAATGGGTATGACATTGGCTCAAGTTAAGAACCGTGCAGAAAAATTGCACGAATTAAATCCAATGCTTGGTCACCGTGGTTGTCGTTTGGCTGTTACATATCCAGAAATTTGCGAAATGCAAACCCGTGCTATCTTAGAGGCAGCTTTGGAATGCCAAGCTAAAGGAATTAAAGTTATTCCTGAAATTGAAGTTCCTTTGATTGGTTCTAAGAAAGAACTAGATATTTGTAAGAACATCATTGATACAACAGCTCAAAAAGTATTTGATGAAAAAGGTAAGAAGATTGACTACTTGGTTGGTACAATGATTGAATTACCATGAGCTGCATTACAAGCTGAATACATTGCAGAATCTGCTGGTTTCTTCGGCTTTGGTACAAACGACTTAACACAAACAACTTTGGGTATGAGCCGTGATGATACCGGTGCTATCTTAGATTGCTACAGAGCTAAAGGTGTTTATGTTGCTGATCCGTTTGCATCTATTGATGTGGAAGGTGTTGGTAAACTCGTAGAACGCGCTTGTGTATGTGGTCGTAAGACAAATCCAGATATTCATTTGGGTGTTTGCGGTGAACATGGTGGTGATCCTGCATCTATTGAATTCTTCAATCATTGCGGGTTAGATTATGTTTCTTGCTCACCGTTCCGTGTGCCAGTTGCTCGTTTAGCAGCAGCTCAAGCAGCGGTTAAACAAAAAGGACAACCTAAAGCTGTTGATGCAGCAAAAGATGGTTGTTGCTGTAAGAAAGCTTGCTAATTTATTTTTAGCTTAGTTGAAAAAGCGTCGAGTATGAACTCGGCGCTTTTTTGTATATATTTTTTTATTTTATTTGAAATGTTATTTTTTTGAAAGCAGTATATTATATAGGTAAAAGTTTCTATGTTTTGCCACATATATGCGTTTTTAGGAGGTAAGAATGGATTTTCAATCATTAAGAGATTTTAATAACATTAAGGATTTGTTTGCAGAAATATGGCACAGTTTTTGTGCAGAAGTTAAAAAATTGAGAGAAGTTAATAAAGAAAGTTTTACTACAGCGTTTAAAAAGTATTTTTATGACTTTTTATTGTCAGAATACAAAAAAATTCGTGAACAAAAGCTTGATTACTTTAAGTTTGAAGGACGTGCAACACGACGTCAGTTTTGGATGTTTTTCTTGTTTGGTTTAATGATACTTTTAATTATACACCTTGGTGTATTGATTTTGCCGTTTTTAAAGGTGTTGTTTGCTTTTTGTTTTTATATTTTAACAGTTGTAACCATTATTCCTAATATTAGTTTAATTATTCGTCGTTTTCATGATATAAATATATCAACTTTGTGGGGAATAGGTTTTATAGTTGTTATTTGTTTTTTTCCTTACTATTTTATACTTTTTATAATTGCTCTTCTTTTATCAATAAAAGGGGATACAAAAGCAAACAATTATGGTCCTGTTGTTAAGGTATAGTTTTTTAACTTATAAAAACGCTAAAAATCAAAGTCTTTATAGGCTTTGATTTTTTTAATGGATTAATAAAAACAGAACAATAAGTGTTGCTAAAACAATTGATGGACCAAAAGCATCTACACGTTTTTTTGTGATAAAGTAAGAAATTGCAAAAACCAAGCAAGACAACAAAATAACAAAAGGAATATTTGATAAACCAAGCCACGCACCTATAGCAGCAAGGATTTTTATATCTCCACCACCTAAGTTGTCGGGGTGTTTTTTTATGAGCAATAAAGAGGCTACAACAGGTATAATATAACCAAAAATAGCACCTAAAGCGCTGTTTTCTGTAGCTTCTACAGTTGTGTCTCCTAAAAGTAAACCAGAAAAGGCCGCATAAGCGAATCCACCTATTAAAAGAGGAGAAGTTAATATATCAGGTAAGAACTGTATGCGTTTATCTATTTCTGTTAAGATGAGTAAGATCATTACAAAAAAGACAATCCATGGTTTTTCATTTTCAGGCAGAGCGACATTTATTATAGAAACGATAGCGGCACTAATAATTCCCCAACCTAAAGAGCGCATAAAATAGTTTTTTCTGAGTTGGAGATATTTATGGCAATTTAAGTATTTATCTTTGGAAACGTGTTTGTTTATTTTTAAGATGTAGTAAAGTGCATATGCGAAAGTTGGGGTGGCTCGCATAATTTTAGAAAAACGTCTTGCTAAATAAGGGATAAAAAACCCTAAAACAAAACCAATTAATGTGTATAACATAAGTGCCTCTCGTTTGTTTTATTTTAGGGTATTGTAATCTTCTAAAGGTGAAAATTATATTAATCCCATTTTTTGAGCTGTAATTACTGCTTGTGTGCGATTGTTTACTTTAAGAGAACGCAATAAAGCGTTGATATGTAATTTAACCGTTGCTTCTGATACACCCATATCATAAGCAATTTGTTTGTTTGATTTTCCTTGTGCAATTAAATCTAAAACTTGAGATTGGCGATTTGTCAGATTTTTCTTTAATGGTGAAAAAATATTATTATTTGAATCTTTGGTTATGGTTTGGTTTAGTACAGCTGGTGGAATATAAGTTCCACCGTCTAGAATTAATTTTAATGCTCCACTTAATACATTGCTATCCAAACGTTTGGGAATATATCCTTTTACTCCAAAAGAAAGAATTTTCTTAATATTTCTGGTATCTTCAGATGAAGATATGGTTATAATTTTTGTATTTGGCATAAGAGTTTTTATTTTGCTTATTACTTCTGCAGCATTTAGTTCAGCAAGGTCTATATCGAAGATTAATATATCTATGTCTTTTTCTTTAGATAAGATTTTGTACATTTCGTTGAATGTTGATGATTGTAGGAGAGAAATGTCATCATTGATTTGCTGTAAACGTAAAGAAAGTCCATCTCTAAATAATGATTGTTCGTCCGTTATTAAAACTTTCATTGATATCTCCTCTTTTTTTGCAGTTTAGCTGAATGTAGTTGCAATATAAGTTCAGATTAGCGGTTTTAAAGACGAGTTGTTTTGTTTTTTTATTTTTTAGGTGGTAAAATTAATATTTCTATGCCAGCTTCTTTTAGCATTTGTTCAGAATAAGAGATTTTATCACGCCAAGTGTTTTGAGGTGTGTTGTTATTTATTTCTAAAGGGTTTGTAACCACAAGTTTTATACCAGACTGAATAATTGCCCTGGTACAATCTGTACAAGGGTAGTGTGTTGCATAGAGAACACAGCCTTTGACTTGTGTACCGCACAAACAAGCGTTATAAATAGCATTTCTTTCTGCATGTTCAAAAAAATCATATTTTGTGGGGCGTTCAAATCTTTCCATAACATCATCATCTACACCACGAACGAATCCATTATAGCCAGTTGCTCTGATTTCTTTATCCGGTCCAACAATAACAGCGCCTGTTTTGGTTGATGTGTCTTTAGACCAGGTAGAGATTAATTTGGCCACCTCCATAAAGCGATAATGCCATTTCATTGTAAACATAGCGGTCTCCTTAGAATAAAATTTATCTAATGCTATCAAAATTTTATTATTTTACAAGGATTTTGTTTATCTCATCAGATGATTCTTGACTTTAGGATAACAAAAGGTATAGTGGATAAAACTTAAATTTAACTAAGGAGTAAAAAATGAGTACAATTGTTGATATTTTTGCTAGAGAAATTTTAGATTCAAGAGGTAATCCAACAGTAGAGGCAGATGTTTTGTTGCAATCAGGTGCGTTTGGTCGTGCAGCTGTTCCTTCTGGTGCTTCTACCGGTGTGCATGAGGCTGTAGAATTAAGAGACGGCGATAAATCACGTTATATGGGTAAAGGTGTTGAGAAAGCTGTTAATAATGTGAATGAAACAATTAGCGACGCTTTGGTTGGTTATGATTCCGAAGATCAAATTGATATTGATACAGCGATGATCGATTTAGATGGAACAGAAAACAAAGGTAAACTCGGTGCCAATGCTATTTTGGCTGTTTCTATGGCTGTTGCTAAAGCTCAAGCAGATGAAGTCGGCTTGCCTTTATATCGTTATCTTGGCGGTACAATGGCTCGTACTTTACCGGTTCCAATGATGAATATTTTGAATGGCGGTAAACACGCAGACAATCCAATTGATATTCAAGAATTTATGATTATGCCTGTTTCTGCTGGTTCTATAAAAGAAGCAATTCGTATGGGTGCAGAAATATTCCATACATTAAAGAAGAACTTGAAGGCTGCCGGTCATAATACCAATGTTGGTGATGAAGGTGGTTTCGCTCCTAATTTGCAATCTGCTGAAGAAGCTTTAGGTTTTATTGTTAAATCTATAAAAGATGCCGGTTTTGTTCCTGGTGAAGATGTTGTTTTAGCTATTGATGCTGCTTCTTCTGAATTTTATGAGAACGGTAAATATGAGATGAAGGGTGAAGGAAAGTCTTATACATCCCAGCAGATGGTTGAATTTTATAAAGACTTGTGTGACAAATTCCCGATTTTCTCTATTGAAGATGGTATGGCAGAAGATGACTGGGAAGGTTGGAAAGCCCTTACAGATACTATTGGAGATAGAGTACAGTTGGTTGGTGATGATTTGTTTGTTACAAACCCGAAACGTTTAGCAATGGGAATCGAAAAAGGTGTTGCCAATTCTATTTTAGTTAAGGTTAATCAAATCGGTACATTAACAGAAACAATGAAAGCTGTTGATATGGCTCAACGTCATAAATATACAGCTGTTCTTTCTCACCGTTCCGGTGAAACAGAAGATACAACCATTGCAGATATTGCGGTTGCTACAAACTGTGGCCAGATTAAAACCGGTTCTATGTCTCGTACAGATAGAATGGCAAAATACAATCAACTTATCCGTATTGAAGAAGAATTAGGTGATTCCGCTATTTATGCAGGTAAATCTATTCTTAAAAAATAAGAGGAAAAGACCATGAAGGGTTTTATATATTTCTTATTATTTTTAGCTGTTATTGCCGGTGGTGTTTCTGCTTATTGGTACAAAATGGAAGATATGTCCTTTGATGAACAAGTTCAATATGTAAAAACAATGTTTACCAGCAGTACCGGTGGTCAAGCTGCTTCTAACACGGCTAATTCTGCTTCTAAGCTTGGTCGTGTGTTAAAGAAAAATTTTGATGACGCGCAAGATGTTTATCAAAATGGAGCGGAAGCTAAATACGAATAGATTGACTACTTCTATTTTTAAGAGTGTCGTTTTACGGCACTCTTTTTGTTTATGCAATTTAGTTTTTTTTGTAAATGAAACAAAAAGGTTGAGATATTATATCTTTGTGCTATTGTTTGAATATCTTGGAAGTAGGATATAAAAATAATGAAAGACCCCAGATTTATACACTTAAGAGTTCATACCGCTTATTCTTTAGCAGAAGGTGCAATAATGTTACCAACACTTATGCATAAGTTGCATGATATGGGGGTGCCGGCTGTGGCGGTGACTGATTCTCAAAATATGTTTGGTGGTAAAGCTTTTTCTAAGTATGCTGCGGAAGAAGGTATTAAACCGATTATGGGGTGTCAGTTTTTACTTAGAAATACTGATTCTGATGATGTTTTGAAATCTAAAGGTAAAGAAATTGAACCGGATAAAATAATTTTATTGGTAATGAATGAAATCGGCTACAAAAATATTATGAAGCTGATGAAAAGGTTTTATTTGGATAATACTGAACAAGGGTGGTCTCCACAATTAACACTGCAAAATTTGCAAGATTTTAATGAAGGGTTGATTGCTTTAACAGGTGGTGTTGATGGAACAATAGGGCGGCTTCTTTTGGAAAATCGTAAAAAAGAGGCTGAAGATTTTACGGTTAGATTAAAAGAAATTTTTGGTGATCACTTATATATGGAAATATCACGAATCGGTTTAGAAAAAGAGGCTAAAACAGAAGACGATTTTATCAATTTTGCGTATAAATATAATATTCCATTAGTTGCTACAAATGAAGTTTTCTTTTTAGATGAAAGCATGTATGAAGCACATGATGCTTTGGTTTGTATTTCTGCCGGTGAATATGTTTCTAATGAAAATCGTCGTAAATTTTCGATTAATAATCGGTTGCGTACAGAAGAGGAAATGGTTGAACTTTTTGCAGATATACCGGAAGCTTTGGATAATACGGTACGAATTGCAAAACTTTGTAATTATCTCTCTACAAAAGTTGAGCCGTTGTTGCCGATTTTTGAGTGTCCAGATGGTAAAACACAAGATGAATTTATTACAGAGGAGGCCTATAAAGGCTTAGAAGACAGATTAAATAAAACAGTTTATTTTGAGGGGATGACTGTAAAGCAAAAAAAGGAAATAGATGATAAATATTATGCTCGTTTGGATTATGAGTTAGGTGTTATCAAAAAAATGGGTTTCCCTGGTTATTTTCTTATCGTGTCAGATTTTATTAAATGGTCGAAAGGTCATGGGGTTCCAGTTGGTCCCGGACGTGGTTCAGGTGCAGGCTCTATTGTTGCCTGGTCTCTTAAGGTGACGGAACTGGATCCGATAAAGTTGGATTTACTTTTTGAACGTTTTCTTAATCCGGAACGCGTTAATATGCCAGACTTTGACGTAGATTTTTGTCAGGAAAATCGTTACAAAACAATAGAATATGTGCAAAACAAATATGGATTTGATCATGTGGCGCAAATTATTACATATGGTAAATTGCAATCTAAAGCGGTTATTCGTGACGTTGCTAGAGTTTTGCAGATGCCTTATTCTCAAGCAGATAAAATATCTAAGATGATTCCAGCAGGTGCACAAGGCAAAAACCCAACCTTACCGGAAGCATTAGAATTAGTACCGGAACTGGAAGAAATGCGTCAAAATGATCCGCAGGTTAATAAATTGTTTGAAATAGCTATAAAACTGGAAGGATTGTATCGTAATTCCGGTATGCATGCAGCTGGTGTGGTTATAGGGGATAGACCGCTTGAAGAACTGGTTCCGTTGTATAAAGATCCCAGAGCTGATATGCCTGTTACAATGTATGATATGAAATATGTTGAAGAAACAGGGTTAATTAAATTTGACTTTTTAGGATTAAAAACACTCACGGTTATACAGAGAGCTCTTGATTGGATAAAAAAATCTCAAAATATAGATTTGGATATGGAAAAAGTGCCGCTGGATGATAAAGAAACATATGAAATGTTAAGTGAGGGAAAGACCACAGCTGTTTTCCAGTTCGAATCTTCTGGTATGAAAGATGTTCATAAACAAATTAAACCAGATAGATTTGAAGATTTAATAGCTATTGTTTCTTTATACAGACCAGGCCCAATGGATAATATTCCAACATTTATTAAACGAAAACACGGGATGGAAGAAATTACTTATTTGCATCCAAAATTAGAGCCGATTTTGAAAGAAACGTATGGTATTATGGTTTACCAAGAGCAGGTTATGATGATTGCTCGAGAGCTTGGTGGCTATACTATGGGCGGGGCAGATAAGCTTCGTAAAGTTATGGGTAAAAAAATGCGTGATGAGATCCCCAAACAGCGCAAAATGTTTATTGAGGGCGCTGTTAAAAATGGAATAAATGAGGATGTTGCAAAAAGCATTTTTGATCAAATGGAGAAATTTGCTTCTTATGGCTTTAATAAATCGCATGCGGCAGCGTATTCTCTGGTTTCGTATCATACAGCTTATCTAAAAAAACACTATCCGGTAGAATTTATGTGCGCGGTTATGGATTTGGATATAACAAATACAGATAAGTTAGTATTATTTAAGACAGAATGCAAAAATTTAGGGATAGAAGTTTTAAAACCGGATATTAATGAGTCTTTAGCTAAGTTTAGTGTTCAAAATGGTAAACTTCGATATGCTCTAGGGGCAATTAAAGGTGTTGGCGAGGCTAATATGAATGCTATTGTTGAAGAGCGCGAAAGAGGTGGAAAGTTTAAGGATATTTCTGATTTTAATAATAGAGTTGATTCTAAACAATTAAATCGTAAACAGTTAGAGCAACTTATAAAAGCGGGTGCGTTTGATTGTCTTGAAAAAAAACGTGGTAAGCTTTTTGCTAATATAGAATTGATATTAAAAAATATTTTATCTGCAACAGAAATGAAAACGAGCGTTCAAACATCATTGTTTGGTGCAGAAGAGTATTCTTCAAAAGTTAAATTGTCAGATGCACCGGATTGGCCTGATCTAGAAAAATTACGTATGGAAGCAAGCGTTATCGGTTTTTATTTATCAGCTCATCCTCTGGACAGTTATGCTGATGGTATTAAAAAATTAGGTATAAAAAGTTGTCAGGAAGTTTTTTCTAATATTAAGGATGGAGATAGTATTCGAGCAAACATTTCTGGTTGTGTTGAGGGTTTTCAAAAAAGACTTGGTAAAACAGGAAAGAAGTTTGCGTTTTTAAATTTATCAGATACAACAGGTAGTTTTGAGGGAATGATGTTTTCTGATGTTCTAGCAAAATCAGAAGAACTTATAACCTCTGATTGTCCATTATTAGTTAATGTTACTATTAACAAAGAGGAAGGTAAGGAAATACCTAGAGTGATGATAAATAGTGTGCAAACTCTTGATCAAGCAATTGCAGAACAATCAAAAGGGGTTATTATATCAGTGGAAAATATAAATGCTGTTTCAGAATTAAAAAAATTGCTGTATACAGATAAAAGAGGTGTTAATAAGGTTTATATAGAACCTGTAATAGATGATTGGGATGTTACAATAGAGTTAGAGGGCGGTTTTGCTTTTGCGGATAAAATGATGCTAACTCGTTTGAAAAATATACCAGGCGTTTCGTCTGTTAAGGAGATTTAGTACAGGAGGTTGCTTTGTTTTTACAAGATAAGGATGACGATAAGACGATTAAACTTTCTTTTAGAGAAAATTTAGCATATCCTTTGCAGGCTATTGCCGGCAGATTTAAGGATTTTATGCTTTTGATTTGTTTATTCTCTTTAATTGTATCAGTAATATCTTTTTGTTTAGGGCGTTCTTTTTTTTGTGTTACTGCAGGGGATTCTGAAACTGGTTTCTTTTGTTCGCAAAACGTCATAGCTGTTTTGTTTTCTGTTTTGGTCTCTTTTTTAGGACTTATTGGTTATGTTAGCAGAATCAGAACAATGTTTGTTGAAAATAAAAAATTTGAGGAAGTTATAAAAATTTTTGATTGGAAGCAAGAAGCAAGGTCTGCTTTTGTCGTTTTTGCATATTTGTTCTTTTGGTTGCTTGTTTGTGGTGGTTGGGCTTGGCTTATGATGAGAAAGCCTGTTACAGATTGGCGCATTGAGCTATCATGTTTTGTTGTTGTTTCAATGTTTATTCTTATAGGAATTTATATGTTACTAAACTTTGTTGTTTTTGAGCGATTTTTGAATAAAAAAACACTTGGTGGTTTTCGTAAGATTTTTTGGATAATGTTTGATAATATATATAAACCAATTGCTTGTTTTTTTATTTATTTGCTTATTTTTGCCTATTTATATTTGGTTGTTTCTAGTTATTTAATGACTTCTGTTAATTTTATTAAAGCTTTAGCAGCAGAGTTTAGCATTACCTTTGTTCTTTATTTTATGGTGGCTGTTATTTTTCTTTCGTTATAT
>JAGCRL010000122.1 GCA_017964705.1 Alphaproteobacteria bacterium | reverse complement strand
TTTTAATTTGATTTTTTTCTGGAGCGGTTTTGAATTTGTGTTGTTTTGGATAAGGGAGATTTTTAGCGATGTTGTTGTAGACACTATAATTTCTTTTAGTTTTTTAACCCATTTTGTTTCTTTAAGTCGTGGTTTAATAGAGTTACGTGATTTGGTCTTTTTTTCATCACTTATTATCTTTTTCAATTTTTTAACAATTGCGATTATAAGTCTTAAAACAAAAGGTTCTTCTCGCCTACTTTCTTCTTCGAACTTATTTCATTGTTTTATTGTTGTTGTTTTACTTTTTGTAGGCTTTTTTAGTTTAAATATTATTGCTAATAATTTACTCAGGCAAATTAGTTATGACTTTACCGAAGAAAAGTATCTAAGTCTAACTAAAAACACTAAAGATGTTTTAAGAAAACTTCCGCGTCCGGTTACTGCCAGATTGTATTATTCGCCAATTTTAGGACAACGTAATCCTCAAACCAGAGTTATTTTTAACCAAATAAAGCTTATGTTGAAACAATATAAAGCGTTTAGTCATGGTAATTTTGATTATAGAATTTATATGCCTAATTTTTTGGATAAAATAGAAGACAGGGCTATTGCCGACGGCTTACAACCTATACCTCTGTTAGATATTAATCAGAACGCTTTGTTTGGAATTGTTTTTTCTGATAATCTAATGCATAAAACTGTTATTCCGTTTTTCTCTGGAGAACTGTATCCTTTTTTAGAGCAAGATTTTACAACAAATATTTATAAACTAAATCATACAAAAAAGACTGTTGGATTATTATCTTCTTTGCCCTTAATGGGTGAAACCAGATATGGTGATGTTCCAATAAAAAAATGGGAGATTATGAACAAAATAAGTGATCTTTATAATATTAAAGAAATAAAATCTCCTGAAGATTTTGATAAAAACATAGATGTTTTAATGCTTGTTCATCCTCATAATTTAGAGGAAGCTATGCTACAAAAAATTCAACAGCAACAAAAAATTTTATTGTTTTTAGATGTGGCAGATGATGCTTCTCGAATTTACACTCCGGATAATATGGCCTTTATTTCTTCGGATTTAGATTATTTGGCCGATTATTGGAACATTGTTTTTTATAGTCAAAATGTTGCAGCTGATTTTGATAATTCTATTACTGTTGATGAAACTATAAACTATAAAAAGAATCCTTCTTTTACACAAGATTTATTACAATTTAAAATTTCAAAAGATGGTTTTAGTTCTAACCATCGCGTGACCTATAAGCTAAACAATTTATTGTTTTCTTCTGCATCAATGATTTTACCTAAAAATGATCGTGACATTTCTTTCTTTCCTTTAATTCGAACCAGCTATAATTCAGCAATGCTTCCTGCTGCTTTGGCAAAAAAAAATAAGTCACCTAGAGAAATTCTTGCTATGTTTTCACCCCAAAATATTGCTGTTATTTTGGCTGCAGAAATTTTGAGCAACAACCCTTTAAGACCTTTTGATATTATTGCAGTTTCTGATACAGATTTTTTATATGATGCTTTTTGGGCTAAAGAAAAATCTTTTCTTGATTCTTCATATCAGGTTCCTCTTTTTGATAGCGCAAATTTTGTTTTAAATTCTTTAGATTATCTCACTAAAAATGATGATTTGATTGGCTTAAGAGGAAAAGGTTTAAAACAGCGTCCTTTACAAAAAATAGAACAAATGCGAAAGAACAATATTTATCGCTATAAGATAAAGGAAAATGAAATTTTCGATGCTATAGATGGTGTTCGCCAACAATTAATTGAAGTCAGTGCAAAAAAAGG
>JAGCRL010000021.1 GCA_017964705.1 Alphaproteobacteria bacterium | reverse complement strand
TTTACTAGTTGGTTCATCAGAATATCTTGTTTTACTGCTGCATCAGATAGTTGATTTGTAAAATCATTGTGAATTTCTGTATTGCTATCTGATGTTTTGGCAAAATCATCAGCTGCTTGTTCCAAAGGTTTGTGATCTTTTTCTTGTTCATCATTTTCATTTATATCTTTGCTAAATTCAGCTATTGTTTTGGCATTTTTACCAATCCCGTCCAAAGTTTCTATCATCTCTGTCAGTTGATTTTTCAGATTATTAACTGTTTTACCTGTTGTGGTAATTTGCCCTACTATTGGCCCTATTTCCGTAAAATCAAAAACAGGCCATTGAGCATGAGCTTGTGTACATAAAAAAAGCGCGCAATAAAAAAAGATGGCCATTTGCAATTTACATATTTTCATGGTCTTTCTCCCATGTAGAATAATATCTTTTACTAATTTCAGTGTACTATTTTTTTTTATTTTTGTCAACATTTTTAAATACCATATCCCTCTAAATATTTTGTTACAAAACCGTCTTCACCAAACTCTTTAACAAGGCTTTCAACAAGCAACACATTTTTAATACCGGAATTATAGAGTTTCAGATAAGGCCCTAAAGCACTTAAGTTAACGTCTAATATTACAGATTCACCTCTACCATCGTTACCATCCGGACGTTTTAGCAAAATAGCATACTGACAATCACGATAGCTACTACCACTAATAAAATCATATTCGCTATTTGTTAAATTCCACTTTGCATATGATTCAGGGGTTGCATTTTTATTACGGAAGAAAATCATGGTTTTACATTGTCCTCGTACGGCATCACCTATACCTAAGTCATCAACAATATTCGGCTGTTGAAATGCACAAAGGTAAGCTTGGCGTTTTTTACGCCCTTCTTGTAAACCTTTAATGAATGCACCTTTAAACATTTCGTGCTTTAACATAGGTGCGGTTTCATCGATCATTACCAATGCAGGATTACCTGTTTCCGTACTTTCGGCGTGAATTCTATGTAGAATATAACTAATAGATGCAGCAGCCAACGTATCATCATCAAAAATTTCTGTAAAATCAAAAGCTACAAATCTGTTTGTTGTCAAATCCAGGCTATCATGTTCTGAATTAAAAATATTACCATATTGATCCGGATTTACCCAACGTTCTAATTCTCGACGCATAACGCCTGTCGGAGAAAAGCAACTTTTATAAAGATTGGTCAATACACGTTCTTCTGGTCTTAAATACTCAAATGCTGTTGTTACTGCACGACTTATTTCTTTTTCTGATAATGCATCGTTTGCCATTGCAATAGCTTTAAGCCAATTTTTTAAAAAGGCACGGTTACTTGATGTATCTCTGCAATCAAACGGATTAAGTGAAACATTTTTGCGATCTCCGCTAAAACCTACATATTTTCCTTTTACCATATGAGTAAAAATTTCTGCACCACGGTGACGATCAAAGAAGTAAACTTTCAAATCTTTGTGTCGCATAGCTTGACCAGCTAAGAATGTCAATAGCGTTGTTTTACCTTCTCCGGTTGGACCAACAACACAGCAGTGTGCCACGGCTGATTCATCAGCGGAAACATGGAATTGGAATTGATATGGCGATCCACTCATAGTTTTGAATATTGTGATAGGGCCTTCCCCCCAGTCACTGCGTGGAAGACCTGTTGATAATTGCTCAAAACTTACAGCTAAAGCAACAATTCTCGATAGATAAAAATATGTGCGTCCACATTTATCATAACCAGGAAATTGATTGAAAAATGTTGATTGTGCAATCCAATTTTCACGTACCGGAGTTACACTAAACAGGCGGCAAATTCTTTGAATTTCGCTTTCGCCAAATTCTAACTCTTTCATTGTGTCGCCTTTAACAATAAAACTCATAGAATACTCAACTAAAGATTGGTGATCTGTGTCACTATCTTCGATTGATGCTAAAGCTTCACTGTATTGTTGTACCACATCTCCGGAAAAATTGGTTACTTGCGCCATTTTCTGTTGTTGTACTAAAATCATTCGCGCTTTTGGTTTGAATATCGGTTGGATATTATGTAAAATGGTCAACTCGCAATCTATTGCTAAAAGAGAAGAAAGCATATTTTCATCCATGTAATCTCCGGAATTTCTTATTCCTATTGCCAAAGCTAATTTCTCTTTTCCGCCGGAAAAATACTTTATAATACCTTCTTCACCGGTAAAATGTATTCCTTCGGCGGTTAAAAGCTCCTTTAGTTGGAAATTTTGAGCTTTACGTACTTTAGGAAGCGGCTTACTAATTGGATTTAGAATACGAACAAAAGGATATATCGGACTCATTTCCGCAGGACTATCTTCTGTTTCGAATAAAACTCTTACCTCATAGTCATGTAGATTAGCCATCAAAGATTGTGTAGCAAAATTTAAATCTTTAACGGCATCTTTTCTGTCTTCTATAGAAAGAATAATATAGTGTTCGTTTTTATAAACACGATTCAAACTTTGACGCCAAGTATCATCTATAATTTTTAGCCATTTATTACCAAAATCATTTTTATTTTCCTTGACCGGAGCTTTATCTCTTAAAGTAATTACACGGCACATTACCTGCATATCTGCCATGTTATCAATCCAAGATTTACGTGCTAAAAACATAGAGAGAATCGTTTCTTCTCTGGCAGAGCTTAAATCGACACCTTCAACTTTAAATACCCGAACATACGAGCCATTATCACACCTTAATGTCGCCCCATCCGAAAGAAGACTATTAAATGGTAAGAAATCAGCTACTCGAGATTCACGCGGCTGGGGTAATATTTTCATTCCTAATTTTGTAACAAGTGAAACCATTATGGCTGCTGCAGCTATTATTCCGAATGTAGCTACAATCGCCTCTGTGCTTTGCAACCCTTCCAAAAACAACGTATAAAAATCAAAATTAAGGTTCAAATTTGTTTCCTTTCTCGCGATATAAATTTGTTGATGATAGATTAGTTGTCCCAAACGCTTGCAACATACCTGATAAATGAGGATCCTTTGCGCCAAGGCCAATGATAAACATATGCCCTAGAACAATTGAAACTATAAAAATGAGAGGATTTATCTGCCACATTCCTATTGCCATAAACATAAAGGGAACCTGCACACCTGCATTTAAAGCAGCAGGCAATACCGGCGCCCAAAAAAGCTTTGGCGGATTAGCAACCGCTTTTAAGATTATATCTCGCATATTTAACCCTCTAATTATTGACTTATATTATAGCCAATAATTATTATAAAACAGTTAAATTGTAAGAAAATTAACCTATTTGTGGATAAAATTTAATTCTTTCTATAACAGCTATTTTCCAAGACTACTGCTTTCCAAGACTACTGCTATATGAGTCCCCAACTGTATTTGTTGTGAAACTTTTAGGAGAAGCATATCCTGCTAAATTACCAAGGTCTGCCTGATCTCCTACGCAATAGTTGATAATTACACCGGCACCAGAAAGCATAAATAAACTAATAAAAATGTATCCTAAATGTTTGAAATTGATTTTACCGCAAATAGCCGCAAAAGTAAACATGATGATGCCGAATCCACCTAAACCAAAAGCTATATCACGTATACCAATTGCAATATTAATTGCTCTATCTTTTAAGAAGTTAAAGAGATCATTACCAGCACTACTGACACTTACCGAAACTTCATGTGCCGAATTTGGTGTTGCATATTTTACCGCAGCTCCTGCTGCTGCCAAGACAAATAGTCCGACACCTATACCACTTAACCAGCCCCACTTCATCTTACCAAAAATCGCAAGAAACGAGAAACCGATTATACCAAAAGCACCAATTACCAAAACAATACCCTTGGTATGTTTAAAGGCTTGAGCTACAAATTTTGCTGTTCTTGTTAACATATCATCAGCATAAACATCCGGGCTGTATAATAGAGTAAATATTGTTAAGATACTTAGCCAAAATATTTTTTTACTATTTATCATAGCCTTTCTCCTTTACTTTCCACCTAAGATATCTTTGTCACCCAAATCAAGCTTTTCGGCAGTGAACAATTCAATAAATCCGCTACAAAGGGCAATAACAATCAACCCAACCGCTATGGTTAACAACCATTTCCAGTTAAGATTACCAAAAAGCCCAAAAATACAAATGCTTATAATTCCTATTGCTGAAGCAGGATAAATAACTGAACGCAGACCTTCAAATATCTTTGTACCTGTACCTTTCAGGTCTTTAAAGTTTTCAGCAAAACAATCCATAGGCATGCAAATAACAATGGCCAATGCAATTAAAAATATATAGGTTTCTGTTTTATTTAATCCAAACATACTTACCCTCCACCGGTTTCGTTTTTAGTATAGCACAAATAATAAAATTTTGCCAGCAAAAAAAGTTTTCCCATTATCTCTTATTATATTGTTTTAATTAGATATATTTTTTGTAACAAAAAATTCACAGTTAATTTGGTGTGTTTTTTTACTGTTAATATTTTTATTTGTGCATTATTCACATTTGATATTATTTTTTATTGCACAACCTATTTTTTTTACTAGAATGGCATATATTGTAGGGAATTATGCTATGTTAAAAAAAGAAAGATATCTTTATTTTTTTATTTTTTTTAGTGTTATCGGAATATTTTTAACATTACTTTTTAACAGCACTATTATCAATGATGAAATAGAACACCTTCGTATGAGTTGGCTTGTTAGCCAAGGAGAAATTCCTTATCGCGATTTTTTTGAACA
>JAGCRL010000121.1 GCA_017964705.1 Alphaproteobacteria bacterium | reverse complement strand
CATAAATGTACTAACTCTGTGCAAACAGTTACCATTTTTGTTTATGAATGTCAAGAAGTTTCAGGCTAGTATTTGGCTTTAAGCTGCTTTAAAATCTGTGGTTCGCTCATTTTTAATTCTTTTACAATATCAGAAGCGATATCCAAATTAAGATGAGCAATTGATTTTATGGAATATTTGTCTTGATTTTCAATCCAATACGGATTGTTATAATCTACCCAATGACGTTCCCTATAAGACGGAATAGCTCTCATTTCCGGTTTTTCTATATGCAATCTGCCATCGTAGGCTAAATATGCCAGTTTGGTTGCATTGCCGTTATTATTAAATTCCTTTACAGAAATTTCTCCATTAGCATAAAAGATAATTTCTGTTTTTACTTTACCGTTAGGATAATATTCTAAAAGGTTATTATGATTTTTTTCCAGTTCAAATGATGATGCTAATTTCCCTTTATTATCATATATAATAGCTTTTTCTTTTAATAAAATTGAACCCTTTTGAGCAATTTCTTTGCCATCTAAGGTTACTTTTTGTAATTTTTTATCTTTATCATATTCTTTAACCAGTGTTTTGAAACCTAATTGTTCTGTTTCCTTTTCCAATACTTCTTCTTTATTGTATTCTTTGGTTATAAAATGAAATACAGAATTTTGCTTGGTTTCAGATTTTAATTTACCATCCGGATAATAAATCTTCTCTAAGAACAGCATTGTACTGGGCTGGCGTTTGATTTCATAACGTTGATTTCCATTATCATATAAATCTTCGCGAGATATAAATGCTGTTACAGCATTATCATCATAGGTTTTTTGAGTTTTACGGCGTACTTCTCCTGAGCCATAATACTTCTCTATGGAAATTTTATCGCGATCATAGACAGTATCTGTCAGTAATAAACCATTTTTTGAATATTCTTTTATCTCTTCAGTGCGAGAACCTTTGGTTTTAACTGTTTTTCTTATATTTCCATTAGGATAATAAAATTTTTCTGTTTTAGGTTCCACATTCTCTTCTACTCTTCTTACTTCTTGGCTAACAACCGTTTTTTGGACAGCAGTTGAAATATCTTCAATATCCGGCTTACTAATCGGGCCGATATTTTTTGATGCTAATTCGGCTTGTTTTTTTTCTTCCGGCGATGGTATCACAGCGTTTTCTACTTTGTATTCCGGCGCTTCTTCTGTCTTATCAGTAATTACTGCCAACAATTCGTCCAAATCATCCTTTTCAGGAGCTGCTTGTATTTCTTGTTCCTGCGGTTTATTTTCAGATACAGAGGCTACAGGTGCTATTTCCGGCTGTGGTTTAGCTGTATCCGGTTCAGTCTTAAGCTTAATTACCTCAATATTTTCGGCTATTTGATAACCACACAGCTTACCGCCTTTTACCAGTTCATTATTCTGATATACCGTATATTCTCCAAGTGCTAAATTATATTCTGTAAAGGCATTGGGTTGATTGAGATTGCTTTCACGAATATTATCCGGCTTATCCTCATAAAAACGGACAACAATTCGTTCTCCTTTGTCATAACGGTTAATAAAAGCCTCTTGTTTGTTATTGTCTTTATAAGTCAAACTGAATAATAAATTACCTTTTTCGTCATAATCTGCCAGCATTTTTCTGGGAGCATCTTCGGCAAAAGATAAAATTTTGTCTACGCGACCGTTAGGATAATAACTGCGCGATGTTCCGCTCAAATTATCTTGGTTATAATAAATCTCTGCAGAAACTGTATTTGGTGTTTCATATGCATAAGTCCATCCTTGCTTTTTTTGATTAGCATAAGAAATATCATATGTATGCTTCCCTTCAGGTGTATAGAGTTTTTCCACTACATAATCACCATTGGGATAAGAAGCAGGAATAGTGGCAAGGCGCTTGTTTTCTGCGTTATAACAACTGAGAGTATCATCTTCTTTTTTGAAAGAATTTATATCTTCACATCCGTTCGGATATTTTATGGCAAAAGTATTATAGATGCTGTTTTTACTGTTTTCTATATTATCCATTAATGCTGAAATTTTACTATTTACATCCAAACATTGCGATTCCGGAGTTTTAAGGGCTGATAAAGCTGAAACTAATTGACGTTTTTCTGCTTTTTCCGGTATATTCATCATTTTATCATTTGTGAACAACATTTCTTTTTCAACCGGACTGTTTACTTTAGCCTTTCCCTCTTTTAAGCCATTTTGATAATGGAATTTGGCAGCAATTTCTCCGTTTGGAAAATAACAGATTAAATCGCCTTCTACTTTTCCGTTAACATAATGTTTTTGAAACGCGGTTTCTTTGGTTGGAAAATAGCCGCGTGCCACACCATCTTTAACACCTTGCCTATAATTTATTTCTGCAGTTAGGTTTCCGGCGGCATCAAATTTTTGCATTAGACCTTCTTTTAAGCCGTTGTTATATGGAGTAATACGGCGTATCATTCCTATATCATCATAACTTAACATAATCGCTTTATTATCTGTTTTGTCTTTAATTTCATACATGAAATTTTCACGATATGGCAAACCACATTTGTTATAACTTATGTCTCCTTCATCTTCATACAATTCTACTAATGATTGTAAATCTAAATGTATGGTGGCACCTTGACAATCTTCTTCGTTAAGTTCTTGGTGAAAACTTAAGATTTGGTTATCAGGGATTTCTTTAATTACTGTTCCCTGTTGATTATAAAAGGTGTTGTTTCCATTCTTTCCAACCGAGAAAACAGCTGCCTTAGCACCATTTGGATAGTATGTTACAACATTACCAAATCTGATACTTTTTCTTTCTGCTATCGGCTTATTTATTTCATCTTTAGGCAAAACCCATGGAATTTCTTGACGCAAAACTCCTGTAGTATCATACTTCTTTTCTATACCAATTCTGTTACCTTCATTAATAAAAGTAGCTTGTTCGGCGATTTTTCCATTATTATAATATTCTTCCGCATAAAAACCGGAGCCATCATCTGAGGCCACTATTTTACGCATTAATTGACCGGTCGGATAGTAGTAATACAATGTTTTATTGGTAATTTTATCGTTTGTTATGGTT
>JAGCRL010000120.1 GCA_017964705.1 Alphaproteobacteria bacterium | reverse complement strand
TTGCGGTTTATTTTACGCGCACTCCTGTTGAAGGGTGGACTACTACAATATTATTCTTGTCTTTTGCTTTCTTTGGACTTTTCGGTGTTCTTACGGTAATCATCAAATACTTGCAAATTATTGTGAACCTGATTTTTAAACGTAAGACTTACAATTTCGAAAGCATCGAAAAACTGACTTAAGGGGATAACATGAATTTTGAGAAAAAAGCCATTGTCGGCTATACCGGTTTTGTCGGGAGCAATATATATGCAGCCGGCGATTTTGATGCTGCCCATAATACAAAGAACATCCAGGATGCTTTTGGATCAAATCCTGATTTACTTATTTATGCAGGGATGCGTGCTGAAAAATTTTTAGCAAATGCAAATCCGAATGCGGATTACGACCTTGTTCTGGAAGCCGAAAATAATATTGAATATATCAATCCGAAAAAATTGGTGCTGATTTCTACGATTGATGTTTTTAAGACTCCAATCGATGTTGACGAAAACAGTGTAATTGAAATAGACGGATTAAACGCCTATGGCTATAATCGCTATAGACTCGAAAATTGGGTGCGGGAAAATTTTAGCGATGCACTTATCATAAGGTTGCCAGGGCTTTTCGGCAAGAACATCAAGAAGAATTTCATCTATGATTTTATTAATGTGATTCCGTCAATGCTTCGCCCTGAAAAACTCGAAGAATTGTCCTTGTGCGATAAATCCTTAAAAGATTACTATGTAAAGCAAAATAATGGATTCTATAAGGTGAAATCTTTGGATGCCGCAGAAAAGGATAATTTAAAACAGAAATTCAGAAATATCGGTTTTAGCGCTTTGAATTTTACGGATAGCAGAAGTAGTTATCAATTCTATAACCTCTCCAGGCTATGGAAAGACATTCAGATTGCTCTTGATGCGAATCTGACTTTGTGGCACCCAGCAACGGAACCTGTTTCTGCTGGTGAACTGTATGAAAGTTTAACAGGCGAAACATTTGTGAATGAAATTGCAGCAGTTCCGGCAAAATACGATTATAAAACGGTTTATGCCGATTTATTTGGTGGTAAAAATGGATATATAGAGACAAAAGAAAATGTAATGAAACAAATTATGGGATTTGTTGAAGGAGTAGAAAAATGAATTGCCTTTTGAATTGCCTTTTGTTTCTAAAACAACATATTTCGTTGTTTCTCGCTTCTTTTTTTGCAATAATATTTTGGAGTGTCCTTGTTGTAGAAAAGAAATTTAACTTTCAAAATGGAATAGGTGCGTTTATTTTGAGTGCCGCGCTTTTTGTTAGTTTTTTCTTTTCGTGGAAGATAATAAAGAAATATTCCGAAGAAAAAAAAATAGGATATATTCTATATTCTACGATTCTAATCTTTAACTGTTGTTGGTTAATAGCTTGTTTCCGTGTTTCTAGTATAGCGTGGGATACATGGAATATGTATGATATGAGTCGATATGTATTTTCTGATTTTGGATACATGGATAACATTAGACAGCATATAATAAACACTCATTACGAAATGGCCTTTCCTCCGCTTTTTCCTATATTAATGGCTGTTGTAAATTTTATTTTCGATTGTGGCGCAAGCGCAGCAACTTTTGTTTGTGGAATATTTTCAATATGGATAGTCTCTTTGTCTGCCCTTGTTGGGAAAAAAGTAGGTGGAATATTACCTTTTGCGTTATGTGCATTTGTTTTTTTATGTGGTAGTTGCTACTGCTGGCTTGTTAAAACCGGTATATCACAAGTATTAAATTTTGCATTTTTGTTTTTAATCGTTAACTTGTTGTTGAACTTTAAATTAAATATAAAAAATGTTGTAAGTTTAGCTTTTTTTTCATCTTTAGGGCTTATGTGTCGATTTGATTTTTTGGCTGTTGTTGTTGTATGTTTTACTTTTGTAACGATTAACGCCTTAAGAGAAAAAAAAATAAAGGAAACTCTAAAATACAGTTCTTTATTTGCGTTGACAACATTACTATTTTGCAGCCCTTTGATTATATACTCTATAAAACAATTCAATAAATTTTTTGTAACTGATAACGGAAGACGGTTGATTAATGTTGTGGACACACGTGCTGCAACTTTTTTTCCTGAAACGATTCCTGTAAAGACTCTGTTTAATGATTTTTGGGAATGGTTACCTGCGTTTTTTGAACGTTTTACAACTTCTTGTATAGCTTTGATTAAATGCCTTGTTCTTTATTCTGTTTTTTTTGAAACCATTCTTACATCTCTATTGATACTGCTTTTGGCCAAATTTATGCAGAAAGATGCTTTTATTATGCTTAAACAAAATAAAAACATTAGTTTTAATATATTTTTTA
>JAGCRL010000119.1 GCA_017964705.1 Alphaproteobacteria bacterium | reverse complement strand
TCTACATCGTCTCGGCTCTTGTGCTCAACAGGGCACAGGCCGAGGGTCGGACGGATGTCGTCGCTCCCGCCACCGGACACAAGGATTGTGTTCGTGATGCGGGGGGACGGATAGTGTCCGTGCCAGGATTCCTGCGTTAAACGCCGGTGATACGTTCAAAAAAAAGAGGAGTGACTGCGAAAGTCGTCCCTCTTTTTTATTACCATATTCAGAGGTGCTTGATGCGACTATAAAAAGCCCGCGCTTTATGAGTGGTTTTTTATTGTTATGATTGTAAAAAAAAATATATATATTGACAAAACTCTTGACAAAGAGTCCTTTTTGCGGTATTCTGAGAGCCAGAAAACAAATTATTATTAGCTTAAAGGTGTTTATTATTCTAAACGCTTTTGATAACTTTTTTGTAATACTCATAACAAACAATTCGTATGAAAAAGTATTTATTTCTTTTGGTTGCCGCGGCTGTTTTGTTCGGCATTTCTGTCGCTTTGGGGTTTCTTATCACCCTCATCCGATATGTTGCTGAAAAACCGGTCGCAGAAGTCGAGGTTATCAAAATCTGCCAGAGCGAGGGCGGAGAATCTTATTTCGGTGGGTATTTCGCCGGTGATGAGTTCGCAAACGTCAAAATTCTTAAGATTTATGACTTTGCCGAATTTAAAAAGGCTGCTCATAAGATATCTAAAGATGGGCAGCGGGCGAATTTACCGTTTTCTGATGGCAGTTTATCCTGTAATCCTCCGAAATGCTACAAAGTTGACTCTCTGCGAAACCGTGGATTGTCCTCGTGGTGGCACAACTTCGGTTACAACTGGAAAATGGCCATCGGCTACGTCTTCCCGGTGCTCATTACTCTGTGTTGTGTGGCCTGTTTCATCATCACCAAAAAGCAGTAAACCACAAAAAACAGAAAATCGACCTGTAAAGGTCGATTTTTTAGTTTTAAATATTTTTAGCTTTGACAGCGTATTTAGCGAAGTAATTCAATGACTTCCGACCAGTGCAAGGCACTTTAGCCTTAACTACCACCTTTTAAGGTGGTTTTTAGTGTGGGAACTGTCGCAGGTATTAAACAGACTTTCCGCCTTCTTGCAGTTGCTTTAGCTCCATTGTGCTATATTGGACTGCAGGATGGGTTTGAATTAAAATTGGTTTATCAAACATTTTAACTTGCCATTGGGGATTAGCCGGTGTTTTAGGATTTCCGTCTTCATCTAATACTTGAGCTAAAAGCCCGTTTGAGGTAACCGGTTTATAAGGTTTTTCTTTTTCTTCGCCAGGTTTTGCAAAAACATCAAAGGCTGCCGGGGCATTTTTTGAAGGATCAAAACTTGCGGTTATGTGCCAGGCTTTTCCATCTTTACGAGTTGGTGTACCATTAACTCTGACAATCAATGCTTCTAATCCGTTGCCATCATCAGCAATTCCAACAACTTCAACAGTTTCAGCCGGGTCTGGGGCTTGTGCATCCAATCCACCCATTTGAATGGTAATGTGATCGTATCTGATTTCAGGATATTTAGGCGGAAATCTGTGCATTAACATATTTTTTGAGGGTTTATCTATTTCATAGCAAATTGTTGACATTGTTTTTCTCCTTTGATGGATATTATAAAAAGAAATGGTTGAAGAATAATATAGCAAAATATTAACATATTTTATTATTTTTGTCTATTGAATTTTTTAAGGGTGTGTGCGGAGATGTAGCCTTAATTAAAATCATTTTTGCGAAGGATTTTTTTATGGGAAAAAACTTGACTAGAGAAGTAAATTAATCTATTATTATTTTAGATGATTGCAATAAAAGGAAGGGGAATTTCTATGGCAAATGACAAGACAAAAAGTAAAGCTAATGTTACTTATGAATATAGCCCTGAAGATGAAAAAATGACATACAGAGTGGAAAAAGGCGGTAAATCTGTATGTGCTTTGAGTATAAATGACAGAGGTTATGTATTTTTATTCAGTGGTGAAGAAGACGAATTGATTGCGCGGCTAAAAATCAGAACAGAACGAGAGCTGAAAAATATTGGTGGTGCAGAACAATATCAGTATGTTCGTAAACCGGTAAAATTAAATTCTATTGATGGTTTGTTGGATGTATACAGCAAAATTTTAGATGCAGATTTTACAACATATGATGTTGTAAGTAATAAGCGCCTGGATGATGAAGAAAAAGAAAAAGTGGGCAGAATGATGACGCATTTTATAGATAAATATGTGTTGAGTACGCCAGAAAGCAGAGAAGTTTTGCATGAATATTTGCAAGAAAAAAATGATAGAAAAATGATGAGATTAAAATATTCAAAAAGGGAAAGGTAAATCGTATAAAAATATAGATAATTTATTTAAAAGCACCCTTTAGGGGTGTTTTTTTGTATTTACTTTATGGAAAAATATGCTAGGCTTGCTGATATATTAAAAAGGGGAAAGAAAATGTTTCAAAGCGTGTCGGAAGATATTATAAAAAAAGCACTGGTAACATATGTTGCAAAAAATACTCGCTATCTTGGAAAAGCTGAAATCGATAAAAAAGATGATACGGTTGTTTTAAGGGGGGAATTTTCTATTAATGAATCTTGCTATTTATCACCTGGATCCGGGCATTTTAATGCGGTGGAGGCGATTATGTGCTTTAACCAGATGCTTTATGCTGCATTATTGGGCGGTATAGAAAAAAAGATGTTCCCGTTTTATGATGATATTACGGCAGATGAGTTTAATTTGCACCGTCGGAAAGTGTATATTTTGGAATTTGAAAAAATTAAGTTTAAAAAACAAATTAATAATAATTGTTTTGAAGGGGTGTTGGAACTTAAGCCGTTGCATGTGGTTAAGGATAAGATATATGTGAATTGCCAATTTGGTTTTGGTAATGACGAAGAATGCAAAAGTTTTGCCGGTAATATTAAGGTGTTTATACCTGTTTTATAATGAGTAAATCGGTAAAGTGAGAGGCTTACATACGCCACCTGAAGGGGGGTGTTTTTTTGCAAATTTTTTCTTGACAATAATAGACAAAACCAGTAACATTTTCCAAAATTGTTTTGTGAGAGGAAATGTTACATATGGCTAAAGAAGTTGCTGGTATTGTTGTTCCAAATTTTAAGACAATCAATGAATTTGTCAAATGGACAGATGATTTGTCTGACCAGGAAATCCGGTCTTGGCAGGCAAAAGATTGGAATGTGATGTATAAAAAATTGTTTTTGTTTATTGATTTCAGCCCTGAAGTCAGCGACAAAGTTTTAAGTCTAATTAACGATGGAACAATAACCTTGAATGAAGGAGAAACACTGCAAAATATATCTCATGAAAGATTGAGTGCATACAAACGAAAGGCTTTTTTAAAAGATTTAACATGTGCTGTCAGTTTAGGGAAGTTATATCGGAATTACTGTCCGGAACCTGAACAAAGTAAAATAATTAATAAACTAGCAAGATGTGCCGGGTCTCGAGCTGCATCATTTAAAGAGGTGGATAGCCTAAAAATATATTTTGAAGAAGTAATGGGTATGTATAGAGGGGGTTTATCTGAAGCGATGGAAAGAGTAGCTGAGGTTGTGTATGATCAAACTCAATTTTCGAAAAGAGAAAGGCTTAATTTCGAAATGATGAAGTTCTCTAATGAAGAGGATAGTGCTTTGGGAGCTAGTTGTTATGATAATGGAGGTGAAGTTCCTATATTAATTTTAAATCATAAAAAAATA
>JAGCRL010000118.1 GCA_017964705.1 Alphaproteobacteria bacterium | reverse complement strand
TTTTGAATCATGAAATCTTTTAAATATTGGATAAGTAAGCACTCACTCAAATTTAAGCTAAACATCAGCATTTTAACTTTTATCTGCGTAGCATTTTTGAGTTTAGCCGTATTTATTTCCAAATATTCTGCACCTATTCTTAAAGCTCAACTTGATGACAATGCCAAAAAATCAGTTGAAACCTATGTAGAAGATTTTACTCATCTGACAGTCCTCACCGAGCAAGTGATATTAAACACTAAAAACACTCTCAGCCAGATGAAAGAAGATAATATTAACGCTATCAGGGTATTATTAAATTCTGCTATAAAAACGGTTGTTCATACTGATTTAGATTTTACAAATGCGTGGTTATATGTTTTTAATCCAGAAAATGTATCATCCGGCAATTTATATATCAGCACAGATAATGATAAAGATAATAATGTTGACTTCAATATTGAACATATTGATAACTTATATGATAGATTCCCGTGGTTTAAAGAAGTTCCCAAAAAAGAAGATATCTATTGGTCTGAACCATATTTAGATACTAAAACAAACAAAACAGTTTTTACCTGTCTCATCCCATTTAAATTTCTAAAACAGACAGATTTTAACGGATTACTTGCTTTAACGATTGATCTAACCCATATTCAGGAAAGTATTAATAATTTCTCATTTTATGAAACCGGTAAATTAATTTTGTTATCAAGAACCGGATTATATGTGACTTATCCGGATCATAATGTAGCGCTCAAACAAACTATTTTTGAATTAGCCGATAAACTTAATAAACCGGAATTAAATTTTATTGGCAAAGAACTTATGGCAGGGCGCGGTGGCCAGGTTATTATCCCTAATGTTCCGGTTTTCAGAAATTCTGCAGCAGTATTTTTCTATGCCCCGATAAAAAATCTTGGCTGGAGTTTTTGTTTAGTATATGCTCAGCATGAATTTCTGAAACCGATAAGACAATTTCAGATAATTATTGCAATTGCCTTATTAGTAAGTGTGCTTTTGCTTATGTTGATGATTAATTGGATCTGTCATTATTCAACAAAACAACTGCTGACTCTAAGTCATATTGCGGCGCAATATGGTCGTGGAAATTTTGCGCAAAACTTTAAGTTTATACCGGATTCATCTGATATTGGTGTTCTAGCTAAAGCATTATCAAATATGCGAACAAACTTGCTTAATTATCTTGATAAAGAAAGAAAAGCAGTTTCGGAAGCCCAAAAAAACGAAAGTGAATTAGATATTGCCAGACACATACAAAAATCAGCATTATCTACCACATATCCGGAAAATCCCGCCTTCAAAATTGCCACTACCATGATACCGGCCAGGCAGGTTGGGGGAGATTTTTATGATTTCTTCTTTATTGATGAAAATAAGTTTGCAGTTGTAATTGCAGATGTTTCCGGTAAAGGTATACCGGCAGCCTTATATATGATGAAAGCTATCACATTAATAAAAAACATGAGCCGTAGTAAGCTAAGCTTAGATATTATATTCAGATGTGTCAATGAACAACTGTGTGAAGGAAATGATACTTGCATGTTTGTAACAGCCTTTATGGCCATTATAGACCTGACCAATGGTAGAACAACATATGTTAATGCCGGTCATAATCCGCCTCTTATCGGTAATAAAGACGGCTATAAATTCATGACCCCCAAAAAGAATGTTGTTTTAGGCGTTAATCCTCAAGCAATCTATGTTGAAGAAGAAATCAATTTGGTTGCCGGCGATCATCTGTTTTTATATACCGATGGAATAACAGAAGCTGAAAATAAATCTTACAAATTTTATGGAGAAAATCGATTATTAAAAATCTTTGCTAAAGCCCATGACAAACCACAAAACAACATTAATATGGTTCTAAAAGATATTCAAAAGTTTGTAAAAGATAATCCTCAATCAGATGATATTACAATGCTCGATTTTGTTTTCTTAGGTCAAAAAGAAAATTCATTAGAGATTAGTGCTGATATGAAAAAACTAGAAAAAGTAGTAACTTGGCTAAAAAAAGACATGACTAAGCACCATGTTTCTGATAAGGCACAATTTGATATGATTGTGGCCGCAGAAGAAATATTTTCAAACATTGTCTTCTACGCCTATACAAAAAAAGGGAAGGGAATTGTTAAAATTCAGACTGAACTGAAAGATAACGTATATACAATCACTTTCATGGATAATGGAAAGAAGTATAATCCGTTAAAAAACAAAACACCAGATATAAATATGGCAATAAAAGACAGAAGTATTGGTGGATTGGGTGTGTTCTTAGCTAAAAAAGTATCAGATATAATAACGTATAGCTATAAAAACGGTTATAATATCCTAAAAATCAGTGTGGATGTCAGCAAAAAATATAGTTAATAATATCAAAAAATCAATTGGAATTTATTTATAAAATTGTAATCTATAAATGCAGTTGCAATATTTTTGCTATTATAATTTATGAAAGGAAAAAATATGTTAAACTCAATTTGTTATTGGCTAGTAGTTATCGGCGCATTGAACTATGGTTTGATGGCTTTTGGTTATAACTTTTTAGAAAAATTACCGGCAAATATCGGCCAAATTATATCTCTTGCCATTGCCGTAGCAGCACTTTTCACTATTTTTACACATTTGAAAAAATAATTAGAAAGCATATTTTTATATTAAAAAAGCTCGACTAAGTGCCGAGCTTTTTATTTTGTAAGGTAACTAATTCTTTTTAAACTAAATTCAGCTATTATAACTCTTTCATGTCAGATTAGTTATCACATATTTTTGATGCTTGCGTTTTCAAAGAAGATTGTTTATGCTATTTCTATAAATCAAAATATAGAGAGGTAGAGATGGTAAAAAAATTGATTCCGATGGCAATTTGCTATGATTTTGACGGTACGCTATCGCCTGGTAATATGCAGGAATATGATTTTATGAAAGCCCTCGGTATTAAAAACAGCAAAAAATTTTGGGATAAAGCAGAGTCGATTGCAAAAGAGCAGGTGGCAGATAGTATTGCCGCTTATATGTATTTGATGATTAAAGCATCCGAAGAAAAAAATTTACCTTTCAAACGCGCAACTTTTAAGAACTATGGCAAAAATATCGAACTCTATAACGGGGTGGAAGAATGGTTTAAACGTATCACCGATTATGCCAAACAAAAAGGTATTGCCTTAAAACATTATATTATTTCTTCTGGAATTAAAGAGATTATTGAAGGCACAAAAATTGCTAAGAATTTTGCTCAGATTTATGCTTCATCTTTTATGTATAGTCCAAATGGAGAAGCAATATGGCCAGCAGTTGTGCTTAATTACACTTCCAAGACGCAATATCTGTTCCGCATTAATAAAGGTTGTGAAGATATTACCGACAATACTAAAATAAATGATTATGTTAACCCACAAGAACGAGCAATTCCCTATAGCAATATGATATATATTGGTGATGGTAGCACAGATATTCCTTGTATGACAATTGTAAAACGATCCGGTGGTCACTCCATTGCCGTTTATAAGGCAAGCAAAAATGGGAAAAGCAAAGCCGAGCATTTAATCACGGATGACCGTGTCAATACCGTTCTCCCCGCAGATTATTCCAAGGGAAAGCAGATTGATAACTATGTTAAAAAGGTGATTGATAAGATTGCCGCTGATGAGGCTTTGAAAGTACAGTGTGAAGCTCGGAAAGGAGAGAAAATACAAGTAAGCAAGAAAAAACAAATTAAAAGTGATTTCCTACAAATTCTTAGAGAAAATTTTGGAGAAATTGAATTAGAATATAAGTTTCCGTGGCTTGCTTTACCAGAAATCGATAAATTAGATGTTGATACAAAAAAAATTTATGATGTTTTATCGGAAATGCGAGGATTTCATGATTTTTATTGTATAGGCAGACGCTTACGCTGTGATTATGTATTGATGAAGGAAAAAATTATTATTGAATTTGATGAAAAGCAACACTTTACAGAACAGAGAGCTTGTTCCCTGAAATTTTATCCGAAAATTCCCTTATTTTTTAATAAAAATTTATGGCTAGACCATTGTAATGATATAAAAGCTTATGATAATGATCCACCATATAGAGACGAACAGCGAGCTTTTTTTGATTCCTTAAGAGATATACTTTCTTTTAAAAATGGGTTTAAGCTTATTCGTTTCTATGAGAAAGATTTGGAAACTTCTACTGGAAGAGAAAAAGCAATTTTGAGACTTAAGGAGTTGAAAGATGAAAATAGCTAGTATACATGTTTGCGCCAACCAAAATTTTGGGCCATATCTTGATAATCATAAACGCAAAATTATCTTGAAAAAAATCTCAGATTTAACAAAAAATAAAATAGATTTGTTCATATTACCAGGAGGTTTTTTCATTGCAGATAAATTTTTGGGAAAATCAAATTTTGAAGAAAGAAAAAAATATTTAGAAAAAATGAACTACACCACGGATTTAAAAGAATTATTAAAAAATACCAAAGCAGTTGTAATAGCGGGCGTTGATTCCAAACATTATAATTGCTCTGCAAAAGGTGACCAAATGTGTGTTGCTTGGGATAAAAATGGTATTCTAGGTATTGGTCGAAAAGTTTGGACTGTAGCAGGTGAAGAAGGAGAGAATTATATTGTTAATTTTGAAGATTTTGGAAGTAAAAAGCGTCTTATAAACGTTAAGGGTAAAAATATACTTCTTTGCTCATGCTACGATGCTTATGGAACTGAGGGAAAATGCTTACAACAAAATAAAAGACTGAAAAATGATAAGAATATTTTCTACAATGATAAAGTATTTTCAGAGAAAAAGCAAGTGACTGAACTTGGAGCAAAAGGGCAAGAAAAATGGAATTCTTTATTGAAACAAGCTGATATCGCTGCATGTGCAATTCATTATTTTTCAAAAAATGGTCCGCAATCTGGTAGAAGCTATTGGGTTAGAGCGCTAAGAGCCAGATCAAAATATAATTTTGGAATTTTAGGTGCCGCGCATTTTGAAGAAATGAAGATGGATAAAATGAGTAGAGCCAACCTTTTTGCTGCAAAAAATAAAGAAAATCTCGTTGTTCAATTAGCCGAAGAAGTTTATGATAGAAATG
>JAGCRL010000117.1 GCA_017964705.1 Alphaproteobacteria bacterium | reverse complement strand
TTTAGGCATCTCACCGAAACTCATTCTACCGCCGGGAATATCCCAAAGTTGTTCAAAAACATCTTCTTTAGCACTTCTTTTAATCACTAAAATCTTATCATCTTTTCTGATAATTGCTTTAAAAGCGACTTTCAATACTTGCACGTCTAACTCCTTATATATTATGACGTAGTCTACTTTAAATGTTTTCATTGATTAAGTCAAAAATTTTTTCATCAGCTGTTCACATCTGTTTGTTTCAAAGACTTACCAGTGCCACTTGTATTATCTGGTTTTCTTTTTTTATGCCAGTATGCGAGCAAAAATTTAGACCACCCTTTATGGGTGGTTTTTTATTGGCAGATGTTTATCTGGATGTGCTACGGTTACTGATAAACGGATTGAAAGAATTTGTCATTTGTTTTCCCAACTCTTGTGCCAAGCGCCTATGAGCACCTTTTACTTTAAAAGCATCTGGATGCTCTAAGCATTCACGTGCTAAAGCCCTAACCTGACCTATTCTTAATATATCCGGCCGCTCGGAAAAATCATAACCGTTGTACATAATTGCGCGAACAATTTTGTTAAACTTAGCATCTCTGAGCTTTCTAACTTCATCCCAATTAATGGTTTGAATATCTGTGCCCTGCTTTACCAACGTATCAATCTTTTCTGCGTTGGTAAAGAAATTAATGTTATAAACGGTTTGTCTTCTTTCTTCTTCTAATTTTTCATTAAATCTGATGGCTACTTCCATCATTTTTTTCTTTCTGGCTTCGTTGAATGCTTGATAATCAATTGCTTGAATATCCACATATTCTCTGGCAATCGGAACAAGGCTTTGCAAGCTGGTAATCGCGTCTTTATCCTTAAAACCTGAGGGGTGTTGTAAACATTCCTCAGCTAATGGTAAAACACGGGTATGGCATAAAACTTCTGTTGCCTGATTAAAATCATAACCGTTATAAATAATGGCGCGGACAAGTTTTTTATATCTTTCAGAATCACTGAATGTAATTTTTTTTAGTAATGACCAATCAACTTTTTGAATATCTCCGCCTGCTCTTACGAACCTATCAATTGCAGTGGCAGTTAAACTACTTGCCTGACTTAAATAAAAGTTTATATCTAACCGTTGAGCTTCTTTTTGTTGGGTAATTGAGCGAATTTGGCGCTCTCTTTGGTATCTGTCTTCTTCTCTGACGGCTTTTCTTACTTTGCGTCTGGCTTCATCATCTACAAAATGTTCCGGACGAGATAAACATTTATCAACAATATGGCGCATGTCTTTACGAGTTAAGACATCCGGATTATCGGAGAAATCATAGCCGTGATATATAATTGAACGAAGAATTGGTAAATATTTTTCATAATCTTTTTCTATTTCCGGTAGTATCTTGGGCCAATCAATCATTATTTCTTTTCCTTCTTTTTGTTGACTATCCATTTCTTGCAGGATTTGAAGTGCACTCATTGTACTTTCTGTTGGCATGATATAAATCCTTTCTCCATGTTTTAAACTATATGGACACAGTATATCACAAAATTGAGAGCTTGTCTATACATTTTTATTAGGCTATCTATGCGAAATGGCATTATATAGTTTTTAAAATGCCCCAAATCAAGAGAAGAAAGATATTTTTTTATCTTGCTTTTCCGTTGCGAGGTTTGATATCCGCTCCTATATAGGAATTATAAGCTAAGTGCTGTGTGCTTAGTAAGGTTTTTTAAAAGGAGAAAAAAGATGTCACATTTAATTTTGAAAAAACATGGTATGGAACCAAGAAATAATGATGTGTGGGGATTACAATCGGATATTAACCGCTTGTTTGATGCTTTTATGAGCCCGTTTGATGAAATTGATATGAAAAATACATTGTCTCCTAAACTTGATATTGCGGAACTTAAAGATAAATTAGTAATTAAAGCCGAATTACCGGGAATGGACGAAAAAGATGTTAACCTTTCTTTGGATGATGGAATTTTAACAATCAGCGGTGAGAAAAAATCTGAAACAGAAGAAAAAGATAAGGGATATTTCTTGAAAGAGTGCTCTTATGGTTCATTTAGTCGGTCAATTCGTCTGCCAGAAAATGTTGCAGATGAAAAAATTGTTGCACAATTTAAAAAAGGTGTATTAACTATTGATCTGCCGAAAAAGGAACCTTCTTTGGCAAAATCGAGAAAGATTCAGATATCATCTAAATAAGGAGACTGTTTATGAACAAATTAATATTGCCGGTGATAGCGTTAGCTTGTATGCTTGCCCCAAATGCTTCTTTTGCCCAAGTTGAGCCGATGCATGAAATGGTTGATACTATTTTTAATACAATGAAAAAAATGGAAGCCAAAGAATTTTTCGGGCCTAAAATGGATATTATGGATTTGGGTGAAAAAATTGAAGTTAAGGCGGAACTATCCGGAATAGATGAAAAGGATATCAATTTATCTGTTGAAGACGGAGTTTTGACTATTAGTGGTGAACGCAAGCTAACGGTGGCAGAGGATGAGCAAGATTATTATATGCGTGAAATTTCTGTCGGATCATTCAGTCGTTCCATTACATTGCCGAAAAATATTGATGAATCTAAAGCTGAAGCAATTTTTAAGAATGGTATGTTAACTATATATTTTCCGAAAGTTAAAGCTAGGGAAGATAACTCAAGAAAAATACCTATTAAAGTTGAAAATTAAGCATCAATATTGTGCAATTATACCCGCCCTAGAGGCGGGTTTTATTTTTTTCTTGCTTTTGGGGTATTTTTTGTCTATAATATGATTCTCAAATGAATTATGAAGATAGAATGTATAGTAATTATAAATTAGAAGAAAGCTTGCTGCGGTAAGAGCCCGTGCATTTTGTTTATGAACAAATTAAGTTATGAGGAGCAAATAGCTCTTGTCTATTCTGTGAGTGAAGATTCAAAAAAAGATTCAAAAGAGGCAAAGAAAAAATTGCTATCTTACATCAAGGAGTACAGACTTGATACTAGTAGTGAACATGATTTGATGTATTTATTTGTAATCAATCCTGCTAAAGTTGATGTGAGGGAAGTACTGTTCGCTTATTTCTGTGAACATGCA
>JAGCRL010000020.1 GCA_017964705.1 Alphaproteobacteria bacterium | reverse complement strand
CGTGAAGATGCTAAAATCGAAATAAATAAAACTATATGCCATAAAGCACTTAATTTCGTTATCAAAGCAGCTAAACTAAAACTAACAAAGTCAGACTATGAAAAACTTATAAATGCATCAATTGCAAATATCGAAAAATTAGAGTTTAATAAAAATTCAAAATGACAAATAAGTAATTATTTTATAGACCAAATAAGAGTATTTGCACCATCAATACAGATATCCTTTGTGGCATATTTCTTTATAGGCAATTGATATTTCCCGCCCCATTCAAATGTGTACTGACCAATCATATTTATAATCTGAATACTATTAATTTTTAATAATTGCTCTTTCGATAAAACAGTCTCCGCATAAGAAATACATTGAGCTTTTGTTTGTTGGCGTAATATAATGTCAAAACTCTTTGATAAAGGCATAACTTGTTCTGCTCTTTCTCCATTTCCAATAAATATTTCAGCCCCGCTGCTCAGAATTATTCTGTTTTGGCGAATAAATTTATTAGGGATTATTTTATTAGCAGCAACAAAATGCGTATCTAATCCCCAATAATCTGGTTTATTTGCGTAATAAGATCTAATTTCATCAGAGATATTAAAAATATCAATCATATTTTGATGGATTCCTCTTTGTGATGATGAACACGCATAATATCCCATAACAATAATTAATAAAGGAATTAAAACCTTTACTAGAGTTATTCTATAAGATGTAAAATCGGAATATGTTTCTCTAATTTTTTGAATATTAGATTTAATATTTACAATATAATCTTTTTCCATAAATCTATCCCATAGCACTCGTAATTTGATCTTGCATTTCAAACACACCAAAAACAGCCCAAGCAATAATTCCGGAAATTGCAAACATCGCAACCATATTTAAGATAGATGCTTTAGCTTCAACTGCGTCTGCAGATTCATCTAACCAGTCATTAGCAAGTCTATCGAGAGCTTCTTCAAAGTTATCTAATTCAGCATAGATACGCAAATCAGCAACAATGTCTTTATCCGGAAAATTAAGTTTAGATTTAGATAATGCCTGTCCTAAATTGTCACCATTTTTAATAAAATCCATCGCTCTATCAATTCTTTCTTGTAAATAGCGATTAGAATCTTTACGCAAAGAAGACAATGCAACAGAAATCGGAACACCACCCTTAATAAGAGCAGAAAGAGACAATAACCAAGTAATACCCATGAACATTTTATACAAAGACCATGGTGGACAATCATCTATGGCTTTACGTGTTGGTCCGGTCCAAATACCGATTGTCGCATAAATAAGAATAAAAAGTGCAGGAAAAAAAGAAAAAGCCAATATCCAATTTTTTTGTATCCAGTGAGAAACATTAACGAGGTCTCTAGCTGTTCCTGACCAACGTGCTCCTGGAGCTGCTTCTTCCATAGGTGGAACCATGTACGCGCCAATAGCATAAATAACTAAAACAGACATTAAAAGCAAAAAAGACGGATAAGCAATTGCTCCGATAATCGGTTTTAACATTTTATCCGTTCCCTCTGCAACACGGATCAAATTGAGCAACGCACTTTCCAAGTCAGACATATCACCAACCGAAAGCATTAATCTCTCACGGCTGGGAGCCCAACCTTTTAGGGCATCTGAAAAAGCATTACCATTTTGCAAAGCTTTACCCCAAGAAGCAATAGCGATAGCCATAGGTTCACCAGGGTGCTTACCGTTATCTGTAATACTATCATACATAATATCCAAAGCATTCATTAAAGAAAATCGGTTTTTCAGTAAAGATGCAAGTTTTTTATAAACTTTAAGACGAGCCTTACCTGCCATTCCTATTCTAAATTTTGCATAAGAAACCTCCAGGGATCCCAAAGATTTCATTGCTTTATTAAGTCTTCCTTTTGTTTCTTCTTCTTTTTTAGCCATATTATGCTCTCCTAGTAGACAGGTCTCTGGTCAATTAAGCCGCACCAACGCTCAACTTCATCCATATCTATTTGTCCTTTAATCATACGCTCAATAGCCGCATCTTTTAAAGGACGACCATTTAATTCACTCACCCAATAGTCAATAGCTTTTGCGGTTTCGCTATCAATCATCATTTTTAAGAAATGTGAATCCGGCAAGATAATTTCATCAACAGCCATTCTGCCTTTAAATCCTTTATACCCGCAAGCTTTACATCCTGGGCCGCTAACATAAACATTTTCAATGCCATATTCTCCTAAAGCATTTTTCAAGCGATTAAATTCTGGGGTTCCCTCTTTTTCTTTAATAGACTTACGACATTCCGGGCACAATTTTCTAAATAAACGTTGTGAAACAAGACCTTTAACAATTTCCGGGTCATTAAGCAAATAAGGTTGAATTCCCATATCTCTTAAACGAGTAACAATTGCCGGGGCAGAGTTGGCGTGCAAAGTCGTCCACACACCGTGTCCAGAAAGGGCGGCTTTAAATGTTAACTCAGCGGTGGAAAGAGAACGCGTTTCACCTACCAGAATAACATCAGGGTCAGAACGCAATGCTGCTGACAAAGCTTTAGTAAATTGCTCATTTTTTTCTTCTTCAGTGTTTGCATTTGTAACAGGCATTTGCCGAGCTCCAGGAATAGGATACTCTGGAGGATCTTCCACAGTTAGAAGGTTAATTTGATAATTTTTCTCTTGTAACAACTTAATCATATTGCGTTGTAAAGTCGTTGATTTTCCTGAACCGGTTGGACCTGCAACCACATTAACTCCAACAGCCATACTGCGCATTTTATAAAATAAATCTTCTTCGTATTTACCGAGCCCTAAAGAACGCAGATCTGAACTTCCTTCAGGATTATCATCAGCATACAACAGACGCATAACCAAATATTGCGATCCGAAAGCAATAGGATTGAATTGCAAACGAATAGCTAAGACATTGTGTGGTAACATTAATTTACCATGAGATCCTCTAAGTGGCGTGGAACCTAATTTTTGCGCTCCTTGGAATTCGTTTTGAGAATAGTTAGAGTCTGAAATATCAGCAGATGCAAAAACAGATCTTACAAAAGCTTCTCCCCATTCTCCAGCATATTCATTTTGCTTAACCATGATACCGTTTTCACGAAACAGTACTGTAGAAGAAGATCCAACAATGATATGAATATCAGAAACTTTTTTTTGCGAGGCACGTTGAATAATATTAATAAAGTCAATTTGCATCTGCATATCAGCAGCTTCTTCTGCCGATACGTCAACGGTTCCGCCTCCGCGTTCTGCATATGCATAAATTGCAGAAATCTCGTTTAACGTAACATAAATAGGGGCCTTAATTGGTATTTTTCTTCTTTTTACATTAGCTTCAAAATTGTAAACCGCACCATCAAAGCGATTGTCTTTAGATACTAAATATGTTCCATCAGAAAATAAAGCTAATAATCGTCTTGTCTCATTAGAAATAGCAATGTCAGAACCGGCAACTGTCAGAAGCTTATTACCATTAGCAAATAATGTATCAAAAAGACTGGCTTTCTTAACTTGTTGTACGCTACCTTCATCTTCTTCAAACTTAGAAGTGGAAGCATCAGCTTTAGATACATTATCCTGTTTTTTTTCTTCCTCTGCCATTTTTTATACCATAAACTAAATAAACACGTTTATTTATCACTAGCATTTTTTATTAAGCCAAGTGTTGGAATGTAACCATCAATAGTCTTTCCAACATAAAGAAAATCATCTTGTCCATCACGACCAAATTTTATATAGTCTGAACCTATTTCTTTTACAATATGTCCTGTTGGTAAAGCAGAACCGACTTTAATAGAAGTTGATTGCCCATCGGCATCAATAACCTCTGCAGACATAATACCATTTTTACCGGTTATTTCCAAAATAGCATACTGACTACTTAATCTATAAGGCTCTTCTTGTTCTACTTCATCTTCAACAGCGTTCTCTAATGAATCTTTACCAGAACCGGAATCATTTGCAGCCGCATTAACAGCTTTAAGCATAGCAGCATTCTTATCTTTTAACTCTTCAATAGATTGAGATTTAAGATATAAACTATTTTTTGCATTTTTGATAATTTGTGCATCGGCTTCAATCCTTTTCCTCAACTGTTCATTACGAGCTTTTAAACCTTTAATAATTCTTTCAAAGTTAGATTTAGCCGTTTCTGCTGCTTGAATATTTTTTGCTGAAGCTTCTAAAACACCATCAACTTTTTGCTTAAAAGAGGCTATAATAGCTTGCTTTTCTTGCTCGGCTTCTGCTAATTGAGCATAAAGGGATTCCTTTTCCTTCAGCCAATCCTGTTGCATTACGAGCATCTGATTCATATAAGCATTGATAAGTTTTCTTTGCCGAAGTAGTTCAAAAACTTTTTCTTTATCAACCGCCAATTGCTTTTCTTTGAAAACCAATGCTTCTAACTCTTTTTTCTTCTCTAGAGCTCTAACTTTAGTTTCATATTCCTGCTTTTCCAACTCATCAGCTGCTCTGCGCCTAATAGCCTTTTGAGCTTCAATTTCATTACGTATTTTTTCACGACGTAACTCTAACGTAAGTAATGTTGTGCTTTTTTCAATTTCAGACATTTGCGAGAATAAATCACTATCCATTTGTGATAAAACGCTATTACCCAAATTTTCAATAGGGTTCGCTTTATACTCAACGTTTTGAGGAACCTCCATCTCAGAAAGCTTATCAGCATCATTTTCCGGTTCTTTAGAATTATCTTGAGTAGTTGGTTTGGGTTCCGTACTAATGG
>JAGCRL010000116.1 GCA_017964705.1 Alphaproteobacteria bacterium | reverse complement strand
GGGTGAGAACTTCATCGCGACCGATTGCGCGGTTGTTTGTGAAGAACTTGAAAAGGTTCGTATTTATCGAGTGATTACCAATGACAATACATTGTATGGCAATCTTGATGAAAACGGACGTATTTCGCAGATTTAAGGCAGGGCTGTTAGGGATTATCCTAACAGCTCTGTCTTTTTTGGTTTTAAAGCTTTTTAAATATGTTTCTTTTATGATAAAGTATATTCTATAAAGGAGAGGATGATGTTTAAGGCAAAAAAACTAGATAAGCTGGTGGCGGCGGGAATTATTTCTGCTGAGCAGCGGCAACAGATTTTGGATTTTGATAAAGATAAAAACAGCGGGTTTGCGGCAAAGCTTTTGAGTATTTTGGGAATTTTTATTATCGGTGTCGGTGTGATTTCCATTATTGCGGCAAATTGGGATGGTATCAGTGATACGATAAAATTGTTTGTGATGTTTTTGATGTTGTTTGGTAGTGGAATGCTGGCTTTCTATTGGGATAAAAATGGAATGACAGAAAAGGCTGAAAAAATGCTTGTCGGGCTATTTTTATTATCCGGAGCGGCTATCGGTCTTATTATTCAAGTATATCAGCTTTCGGGCGGAAAATGGTATAATGTCTTACTTGTTTGGTGTTTGGTAACATTGCCGCTGTTGTTTGCTTTAAAAAAGAGTTATGTTGCCTATTTTTGGGTGCCGGTATTTTTGGTTTGGTGTGATGCTGTATTTTGGGATTGGCGGGGTACACGCGGATTAGCTGCTTTTTATGATCCGTTCGGGTATATGCTGTGGGATATAGGTTTCTTTGCGGCGTTCGCATTTATTGGAAAAATGATAATGAAATATACATCACAAATGACGGTAGGAAAGGCTCTTTGTAAATATTCATTATTTGCAGTTTATTTGTGTTTGGCATTGTATATTGTGTCTGCGTGGAAAATAACACATATTTCGCGTTTAGGAATAGCTATAGCATTATTGGTCGTTTCCGGGTTTGTTTATAGGTATTACGGGGCTTATCATTTAATTAGGCGGAATATTAAATTCGGTGGATTGGTCGCGGTAATGTTTTATGTTAATTTTGCCGATAGGTTTGGTTTGTTGCATAGCGGTATCGGGTTGATACTATCCGGTGTCGGATTGATTTTATTGGTTAAATATTGGAAGAAAATCACAACACTGTTTTTGCAGGAGAAGAACAATGATTAAAAATTACCTTAAGTTAGTTTTGATGATTGCACCGGCTTTGTTGTTGCTGTGTTGGGTGGGAGTGATTTCTGCGCAAATTTATAGCGGAAGAGAAGTTACTGTAGCAATCAGAGGATATGATCCACGTTCGCTTCTTTCCGGGCATTATATACAATATACCATTGATTGGGGTAATACTGATTGTTCTCAGTTTGAAAGCGGTGTTTGTCCGGAACGTGATTTTGAATATGCGCTTTATCATGGTTATTGGGGGAATAACGGACGTTTCTACGTGTCAGAGAAAGAAGCACAGTCTTTGGATAAAGCGGTCAGAAGCGGTGCCAATAAAGCAGAAATTATCTACTCTTATCGAAAAGGTGCACGTCCGTATGCGTTGCGTCTTTTGATAAACGGTCATATCTTTCAGGCAAATAAAAACTGATTTCATCTAGGATTGTATTGCGGTTATAAATAATGCCTTTAATACCTAAAGTTTGTGCGGCTTCAATGTTTTGTTTTTTATCATCAATAAAAAGAATTTCATTATATTGACAGCCTAAGATACGAGTCATTTCTTGATATATTTTTAAATCCGGTTTGAGATAACCCAGTTGGTATGAAGTGAATGCGTATTCCGGTTTAACAATATCTATTTTGGTATCACTTAATATCGGTAGAGCATTAGATAAGATACCGATTTCTATGCTATGTCGGTTAAGTTGTTGCATGGCTTGCAAGGTTTCTTTAAAAGGTGCACTGCAACCAAGGTGCAGTGCTTTGTTTATCTGTAGCAAAATATCTGCAGAATAAGGTACATGGCAAAATGAACATAAATCCCGAACAAATTCTTGGTGAGAAATAAGGCCTTTCATATATGGTTTATAGTCATAGTGAAAGGCGGCATGTTTTTGCATAAAAGTTTTCGGTTCGGTTGTTTGATGATACAGCAAATCGTTTAACGGTCTTAAACTGAAATGATAAATGGTTTGTCCGACATCAAAAATTGCAAATTTTATGGAACCCATTTTTAATCTCTTTCCCAGATAGCTTGCGGGAGTAATTTGGAATCCAGTTCAAGACGTTGTTGTTTTTTTTGTATTTTTCTGATGATATCTTGATATTTTATAGCTGTGCTTGTGATAAGATCAAAGTTTTTGATATCTGAGCTAGTTAAATTTTCCCAAGCTTTATTTATATGTACTTTGGCATGTTTGCCGAGTTCATCAAAACTTTCAGGCAGACTACCAATCATTTTCAGATAATAAGATTTATTTAAAAATTCATTGGGTGTAGTAGCAAAAGCCATGGCGCCATCAAATGGTTCATAGTTTTCAACGATATAATTGTTCTTTAAGTATTCGATAGAATTTTCATATTGTCCACGGCTGTTTTTAGGATGGTGTAAGCCATCAGCATTTTTATCCATCCACATTACTCGATTCATTACATAAAAATTGCTTTGATGAATGGCGCTTTTATGAATGTCTACACAGAGCTCGCGTTTTTCTTCACATTGTTTTTTTAATAAAGCTACTTTGTTTTTTGCTTCTTCATAACCGGCAGAGTTTTTCTTTTTTTGCAGGTGTTCAACAGCTGTTTGATATTTAGAATCTAAAACACGAAATTGTTCATAAACACTGTGAGAACGGATGTGGGCAAAGAACATGTTGGTCTGTTTGAATTGAAACTCAACATAGAAAAAACGATTACTGCCAGGGATAGTTATGCGGGCGATTTTTTTGCGATCAAGATAACGGCGAGGATTTTGAGATAAAGGTTTTTGATAATAATTACGCTCGTCCGATTCAAATTGAATATAATCCGGAAAATCTGTTTCAAATTGTTTAATCAATGCCCCTAAATCCTGAGGATATCTGGAAGTAATGGATAATCGGTAAATGTCTTTTGGTAATAGTTGATCTGAAGCAATGTTTACTAATGCATGATTACCGGGTAAAGATGAGCGGGTTTGTTGTAAGTTGTATATTGTCGGACAATGTGCAACTGCAGGAGAAAGATTAAATGGAAGTTCAGGTTCTTCTTCCAGGTTGTGAAGATTTTTATCTATTAGTTCTTGGTGTTCACGTTTTCTTTCTTCTATTAATTTTTCAATTGTGCGTTCAATATCTTTAACCGGTGGAAAGACAATATACATATCATTACATTCGTTGTTGATGTAATGCAAAATAGAAGTTGTGCAAGGAGCTAAAATTTCTGTTGTATAATTAATGCGTCGCCCGTTTTTATCTGTTTCGATATCTCCGTTATCTAAGTTTATATTGTAAATATGTTCCGGAAAACCTATTTTGTATTCGTTGGATAATGCTTGTACAAAAGCATCATATAAAAGACGATATTTTTCCATTGTATCGGTATAATATTCTTTTAGATGAGAGAGATCCTTAGTGCCTAAAAAGTGTAGTTGATCAGTTTTTTCTTCAATATAATTTAATGCATCTTCATCGCAATTTTGTTGTAATTGCTCAATTTGTTCGGAACCCATTTTTACTAACTGATCAGCAGAATATGTTTTCATTATTGTATTTCCTTATTAAATAAACATTGGTCAGTATATTTTCTTTTTTGACGTGTGGCAATAATTTTTAAGGATATTGTTATCGCTTAAAAATTAGAGTTTATTTTTTCTAAAACATCTCCCATGCGTGCTATGAAAGTTTCGGTATCTTTAAAATAGCGGCTTTTTAAGTCGTGTTCTTTATGAATGTTGGCGATTTCCTCAACACCGTTGTACATGCCAAGGTAGATACTGCCGCAGATTAAAAAGACAATTAACCAGAGGAATTTTTTGCCTAATATAAAAAATAGAAGTGCAAAAAATGTGACGCATCCCAAGGCCAGGTAAGTGTTATAAATTGAAGGAGAAACAGATTGCGTTAATTCTAAATCTTCAAGAAAGAATAATCCGACAACACCAACCGCTAAAAATTTTAATAAAAATAGTCCGATTGTAAGTAAAATAAACATGTTTTTTCTTTCAATAAAGGCGCTGTTTTAAGCCAGGGCCTGTGTTGTTTTTTAGGCGCTCTTTTTGGCCAGCAGCATTTCTTTGATGCCATCAACAGAGCTTAGTACAGCACTAGCTTCATACGGCATATATACAATCTTATTGTCTTGACCAGAAGTCATTTCTTTCATGGTTTCAAGATACTTCATCGCAATCAAATATTTATCAGCCTGACCTTTAGTAGATAAAGCTTCAATAATGCGTTTGATGGCTTCTTTTTCTGCTTCTGCTTCTACCATACGAGCTTGAGCTATACCTTCAGCCTTTAGAATGGCTGCTTCTTTTTCACCTTCTGCTTGGCGAATAGCCGCTTCTTTTTGACCTTCGGCAATGCGGATAGATGATTCTTTTTGACCTTCAGCTTCATAAATCATAGCACGATTTTCACGTTCTGCTTTCATTTGCTTGTCCATAGCATTTTGAATATCTGATGGCGGGGTAATATCTTGCAGTTCAATACGGTTAACTTTAACACCCCATTTATCAGAAGCACTGTCTATAGTTTCTCTCAATTCGGAGTTAATTTTGTCACGTGATGTTAAAGTTTCTTGTAATTCTAATTTACCAATTAGCTGACGCAAAGTTGTTTGAGTTAATTTTTCGATAGCTTCATATAAATTTTCGACTCCGTAAACAGATTTTTCCGGATTAAAAATTTGGAAATATAAAACAGCATTGATTGAAATTGAAACGTTATCTTTGGTAATAACACTTTGACGCGGAAAATCGACAACAGTTTCACGTAAGTCAATGCGAGTTCTTTTTTCCATATAGGATGAAGACCCTCCGTCACGATAATTTACAGTTACTTTTTTGTAAATTGTTTTAGGCGCATCAAAGAAAGGAAGAATCCAGTTTAATCCGGCAGTCAACGTTTCTTTATATTTGCCCAGACGTTGAATAATAACAACTTCTTGTTGTTCAACAATAATACACCCTTTCATAACCAGGTATATTGCAAATAAAACAAGTAGAATTAAAAATGTAGACATTATTTCTTTCCTTTCTTAGCTGTAGTTTCAACATACATGGTCAAATTGTCATGATTAACAATTCTCACTTTTTGACCTTTTTTGATTTCATCTGAATTTTCATCAGCAAGTCGTGCTTCCCAATCTTCATCGTAGATTTTAATGCGACCGCTTAAGGTATTGATGTTGGTGATTGCAGTTGCTTGTTTACCACGGTATTGCGAGTCTAAAGAGTCTTCTGTTTTGGGTGAATTAATATTGAATAACGGGCGCAAAAACAGAAGGAATAAAATTGATAAAACGACAAATAACGGTATCAATATGTTATAACTATCTGTGAAGATTCC
>JAGCRL010000115.1 GCA_017964705.1 Alphaproteobacteria bacterium | reverse complement strand
CCTGAGGAGCAACCGGTTCCTCTGCCGGAGTATTTATAACAGCGCCGGTATTAACTTCTTCCATCGGATCAAATATATTTTGACTATCCTGAGATCTTGCTCTATCAGCAGCTTGTTGTTCAACAACTACCTGCGGTTGCGGAATCGTAACTTGTTTAACCATTGTTTCCTGTACTGGTTGATTGGCTTGTCTATATAGCTTATACCAATCAATAAAATTACCCACAATCGTACTTATTGTTCCACCGCGAATAATAGAATTATTGATAAGATTTTTCTTCAAGCTATACCGATCTTCGGTAGGCTCACGAGCCATCATATTATCCAAAGAATAACAATAATCCTGTTCATTAAGATAAGATTTTGTAAAATCACTGGCCAAACAAATATTCGCATTAATCAAAAACTTCGGATTATTTCTTTTACGTATTCCTAATGCCACCAAATTATCAGAAATAAAATGCCCATATTGATCACCTGTCATATTAGCCAACTCTTTGATTGGTCCCAACCCTTGAATAATCACATCCGTATATGGAAGCTTTTCATCAATTGCTGTCATATATTCTTGCAACTTTCCAAGTAAGCATTTTGTCTGCTCTATATAGGCTTTCCGCTTTTCTTCCATTCCTCCGCTGTAAAGAGAATTATCTTTCAAAGCTACCCAATCTTTTCTATTTTTAAGATGGCAATACTCATCATACAAATAAATATCAGAAGGCAAATCAATATAAGCAAAATAAACCTGGCCTGAATCATCTCGCATTATATCATCGGCTAATTTATCAAAAATGGCCGGACTTCCTTCAATTGTACGACGACGATTCTCAGATAAAACTTTCGAATTTTTAAGCGGCGACATGCTAATAAATGTTTTAGCCAAAGAATTTAAATCTCGGCTATGAAAACTCATTAACCATTCCCCAATTAATGTATAAACATTTTTTTCCAAAGAAGATTTCGGATCATAAATAGAAATTACTTTATCATTTTTAACCACACATCTATCCGTATTTAAATTTTCACCGGTAAAACAGAAATCAAATCCCGGCATAGAGTATGTGCTGATTCTTAAACCTTTACTGCGTAAATTATCATAAAACTTATTAGATTCTAAATTTAAAACTTGAAGAGACCCTTGAACAAAATTCCAATCATCAACAAACGTAGAAAAACCTCTGTCAGCACTGGCTGAACTAGTATAGTCCACCTCATTCATAATATCAATAATATTGCTCATTGTATCGTCTTTTTGTACAAAGGCATTGGGGTAAATTTCAAAATTATTAATCGCAAAGAACCCTATCATTAAATCTCTCAGTTCTCTGAAATTAACATCGCGAACACTACTCAAAAATTGATAAGAAGGTAACTTTGGCGCAACTAAATAAACCACATTCGGCAGACGTTTCTCTTCCGCCACACGAGATAAACCTTTAACTTCAACATATTCAGATGTTTGTCTCGGCTCAAACTCTTTCTTCTGTACGACAACTGCCCCGAAAACAAGTAATGATACACAAGTAAGCCAAATAATATCAGAAAAACAAAATGCAAAGAAAATAACTAGCCCTGCCAAAAATCCCAAAACCCATGGCGATGGAGCCAAACAAATAATTGTTAGCCACGAAGCATGTTGATTAAGCCATGTCTCAACAAAATTATCAACATCAGATATTCTAAATTGGTAACAAAATGCTGCAACTATAACCATTGTAACAACAGCACAAATAAAATTTTGTGCATGATGTGAGAATGATAGCAATAACATCAAAATAAGCGAAACAACAAACACTGAACCGATAATAACCAATGCTGCTTGATTAACAACGCCATTTTCAATCAACCGACCATTAATCGAATAAATAACAAAAGCAAAATCTATCGCAAATAGAAAAGTAATGTAAAGACTGCGAAACAATCTATTACGAAAAGAATTTGATTTTTTTCCTAATTTAGAAAAAAAGCCTTCGCCTTTTTTCTTCTTTGCATTTTCAGAATTAGCCATATCCACCCTCAATTGAAAGTTCCTTATACAAAAATTTTACGCTGCATTTTGCTAAAGAAACGTTTAAAAAATAAAAAAAACGTATTTTTTACAACAAAAGTGTAATAAAAACTCGCTGGTGATTTGCCCAAAAACACAATTATATCTTGATTTTTTCTCAAAATATAATTATACTACTTAAAGTTTTTGTACGCAAAAACTCTAATACGAAAAGCCGTATGAAATAGGTATATTGGACCCGGGGGCAGTACCCGGCGCCTCCACCAAAATTATTTACGGGGGCGAGATAGGTTTGACAATGTATAGTAAAGATACTTGTGCTGTATTCGGTGAGATACCACCGTTATCGGTTCAAAACAAATAAACGCAAATGATAATTTTGCACCAGTTGCTGTAGCTGCTTAAGGCAAAGCAACAAATTCAATTCTTTAGACTTTGGTTAGCCTAAAGTGGGGGATGAGCCACCCAGCAACAGAACGGCTCGTTTTTAAAGAAAGAATGAGAGATGACAGAATTTGTAACTGAAATTAATTATGATAAACTAATTGAAAAATCATTAAAACAGGTTGTTATTGAAGCCCTTAAAATTGCAGAGATTCAAGGCTTACCCGGAGAAAACCATTTTTACATTACATTCAAAACCAATCACCCGCAAACCAAAATACCGCGTGACTTAAAAATCCAATATCCGGAAAGTATGACCATTGTTTTACAACATCAATATTCCAACTTAGCGGTTAATCAAGAAACATTTTCTGTTGATTTAAGTTTTGGTGGACGCATGCAAACACTTGTTATTCCATTTGATGCCATTACTTACTTCGCAGACCCTTACGCCAAATTCGGGCTCAGTTTTTCATTTTATGAAAATGGCGATGCTCACGCACTTGAAGATATTCAACCGGAAAAGAGAGTCGCCGGAGAAACAGCACAAATTATCTCTTTTGACAGCTTTAGAAAAAAACACTCATGAAAAAATTTTCTGTTCTCATCGCACATCGGCATGCAACCAGTATTTCTTTGGAAGAAGAATTTTACCAAGCCTTGGTTGATATATCTAAAGAAAGAAACATCACTCTTAGCGCCCTGATTACAGAAATTGACGAGCAAAGAACTGCTCCTAATTTATCATCAGCAATCCGCATTTATATTTTAAAAACACTAAAACAAAAGCTAAAGTAAATCCAACTCAGCTTCATTATCACTTTCAGAATGAGACTGAATCAGTACCGGATTCTCTTTTACATCTTCCGAGTTTAAATCATCATGCACTTCATCTGTAGCAGCCGAAGTTTCGTCATCTTTAACAGTTTCTGCAACCTCCTCTTTGGGCAACTGCTCTTCTTGAGGAGTATACACCTGAGATTTTTTCTTGAACCCTGTGCGTTGTTTAAGTTGAGCTTTGGTTTCTTCCGATACAGTATCTCGCTCAACCTTATTATTATAAAAATCACCTTTAGGCATATCAGCTTCTCTTGCATCATCTTCCATCTTTTTTGCATTGTTTATAATCTTTTGGGGAACATATTGCAACATACCTGTCTCACCTGCTTTAACAATAACTTCTCGTTGTGCCGAAAAAATTTTATTTTTATACCATGCTGGAAGTTCATCAAATTTAACTCCTTGACTATGCGGATAATAGATTGCAAATCCCAATAAAAGCAAAAGCAACAACAACAGCAAAAAGAAATGCTTAAAGAAAAACAAAACAAAATACACCGGAAAAGTAACGATTCTAAAAATAACATAAACACATTTAAAAATAAGACTTCTTTCTTTAAACTCAGACATAGATAAACCCTCCATAATTAATTAGAGTATATGCCGTTATATTTAAAACTTATTTAACATCTGCTTCTTTTTGATATTCCCATTGCCCAGATAAATTTTGCACGCATTTTCTATTATTAAACTCCGATTTTAACTGATATACAGGATAAAAAATTGTAGGCGCGTAATATTTTTCGATTAAACTTTGATCAACATAATGTACAATTTCTTTCACTCCACCTTCATCCGCAAACTTATTAAAATAATTAGCACCAAAAACAAATTTAGGTTTATATTTTTCAATTAACGCATTTATATCCGGACGCGGATGAACACCTGTTTTTTCACCGATAACATCAAGCTGACCTATTAACTGCCAATAATATGCCGGATCTTTTGCAAAAATATTATACATCAATCCATCCCCGTTAAAAACATAATCACAAGGTGTAATATTTCTGGTAACAAAATCCGGTAAATATGGTCTGTTTTCTGTTGCTTTAATAAAATCTCTATAAGCTGTTATTGACTTACCACCCCAAAAACATAAACAAACAATAATAGTTACTCCAAATAAACGACCGAATTGATTAAATTTTACCAACATCGGAACAGCGCATAAAACCGACAGATAAACCATTAACCAATAATAATATGCATATGGTGAAAAATAAAATTTTCGTTGTAAAAATTCACATACAAACAAAGCAACAAGAACCCCAAAATACCGATTAGGATGAAAGCAAAAATAAACCACCCCTAACCAGCCCAATATTGTTAATATCATAATGTAATACGGTAGTTTAACAACTTTGGATAATTCAAACCCATCTGCAAGATTAAGATTAAACGTATAATTTGAAAGAAAATACACCCCGATTATATCATAATAATAAAGATAGCCGAAAAACGCAATCAGCGCCACTAATGGGAAGACTAATGCCTTTATCATATCTATTGTTTTAAT
>JAGCRL010000114.1 GCA_017964705.1 Alphaproteobacteria bacterium | reverse complement strand
ATGAAAATTTTCAGAAAAAAAAGTGGGGTTGGGTGCTGGGATTTTTAATAACATTGTGCATTTTATATATCTGTATGTATGCTAGTTCAGGCACTAAAATTTTTAATTTATGGCATTGGAAAGATATGAAAGCTCTTCCTTATATGACAGCATCTATGTTTAGTATTATCGGATTTATGTGTATTTATAAACCGGATTTGAAGAATAGAGTTTTGGAGAGAGTCGGAAGATATTCTTTGTTTTATTTTATTGGGCAAGGGATAAGCACTTCTTTGGTGAGAACAATGGCTAATTATTTTAATATATGGTGGGGCGGAAGGATTATAATCTTTTTTGTGATAAATATTGCGGTATGGTTTATTTGCTCGGAAATCTTTTTGTTTATCTATAGAAGTATCGGACGCATATATAAAAGATTGATTTTACTTGCTAAAAAATAGTGATTGAGAATGTGTATTAAGATTAATATATTTTATTTCATACACAAATTAGGTGGGTTAACCATGAAAATTTTGGGCTACAACATAGGTTTCCGGAGATTTATCGCGGCTAGCATCGGGCTTATAGTGGCTTACTTTGGCAAAATTCTTTTTCATATCGGTAAGCAAATTAGTTTCTGCACCACCCTGAAAAACTTTGGCAATAAATATACCATGAGGCGCTAATACGGTTTTGGCAAATTCATAGGCGGCTTCTACAAGACCAATGGTGCGCAAGTGGTCGGTTTGTTGATGGCCGGTGGTGTTTGCCGCCATATCGCTCATTACCACATCAGCACGAGCGCCGTCTAACAAAGCCAATAGTTTTTCTGTGGCATCATCAGTGGTGAAATCTTGGCAAATAAAGGTGGCACCTTCCAGCGGTTCAGTGGGCAAAATATCTAAGCCGACAAGCTTGCCGGTGCCTTTTAATTTGGCGGCGGCAATTTGCGACCAACCACCGGGAGCACAACCTAAATCGACAATGACTTTGTTTTTGGCGAGAAACTTGAATTTTTCATCCAACTGAATGAGCTTAAAGGCGGCACGAGAACGATAACCGCGTTGTCTGGCTTCTGCAACATATGGGTCATTTAATTGGCGTTCCAGCCATCGATTTGAGGAGGAAGAATGATAACGACCGTCTTTTAGGCGAACGGATAGCATCTTTCTGCCACGAACTTGTTTTGCTGATTTGGTGAGTTTTGCCATAAAATTTTCCTATGATTAAATTATCTGCCCTGTTGCTGTTGTACTTGCATAGCCATTTGTGTTGTAGGATTTTTATATTCCAATTCTCCGGTTTCCGGATTAACGATATAGCCTTTTTTATTCAGGATTTCTATAGACTTATACAATCTGCCTCTGCTGATCATGAATGCTTTTCTGTACTCACCATCAGATAAACTTTTTTCACCTGCTTTTTTGAGTGCTTGAATGTAAGTGTAAATGGATAAAGAGACGTAATATTCGGTAATTTGCTCAGGCAATTCATCATCATATGTTGTTATGTTATGTTTTTTTAAGTATTTTTTACCGATGTTATATGCATTAGGATCATCTGGATCAGGGTAAGAGTCTGCTAACTGTTCATAAAACCCATAATAATCGTCATAATCTTCTGTTGAATAAGTCTTTACTTTACCATAAAGGGTATGAACATTGACGGCTCCCGGATCTCTTAATTTTTTTTCCATCTTTTTTTGTGAGGCCGCTAATTGAGTGCCTACATCAGGGATATTTTCGGCAATAGATGCAGGCTCGGGAATTTCTCCGTCACCTACGAATTTATCATGTACATCTCGTTGTTCTTTTAATGCGTCTTTAACTGTTGCCATGGTTATTGCTCCTTAGCTAGCTGACTAACATAGTTTATTTTACTATTTTGGGGGATAAAAGTCAATTATTTTGATTAATTTAGGGGGGAATTGAAAAAATGCTTGCAAAATTATTTTTTATGGGTATTTTAATCTAAGCTTTGATATTTGAGAGCGTAATATTGTTATGTCGGGAGTTAGCTCAGCCTGGTAGAGCGCTTGCTTTGGGAGCAAGATGCCGTTGGTTCGAATCCAATACTCCCGACCACAAACACAAAGAGCCACCATTTTTGGTGGCTTTTTTGCGTTTGTAGATTGCGTGCAATAGGATTAGAACACGCGAAGAAGCGTGTTCGACAAGGAGGCTAAGGCACACGGGGTGTGCCGGTGCCGTATGGCAGATGTGACGTAGCGGCGGAGCATAGCGACGTCAATCCAATATTTCCTATTCGTTTGCTTCGTTTTTCAATTTTGAAAATACATTTGTATCTCTAAATTTTTGCGTTATACCATTCCATTTATCCTGACGCAAAACGCCGTCAAGATGATAACCACATTGTTTGGCTACATTAACCGAGCGTGTATTGGTGGTATCATTTTTAATCACAATTAT
>JAGCRL010000113.1 GCA_017964705.1 Alphaproteobacteria bacterium | reverse complement strand
GCCTCCAGCGTATCTGTTGGTAAATTGTTATTAAAAGCATACCATAGTGGGAAATCGCCGGCAGCATTGGGACGATTAATATCTGCTCCGGCACGGAGTAGTGCAATGGTCATGGCTTCCTTGCTTTCTCCTTTGTTGTGTAATTGGTACCAAATAGGGGATTCTCCACGAGAATCTTTTTGGTTGGGATTTGCACCGTATTCTAATAATAATTTTAGTGTTTCCGGATCACTTTGTTGTTGGAGAGTTATCCATAAGGCGGTGTTTTTGTCTTGATTTTCAAGATTTACATCTGCATTGGCTTTGAGTAAGGTTTGAATAACTTCCGGATCTGCCTGGTTGCCGACGGCATACATTAATGCCGTATTGCCATATTCATCTGTGGCATTGATATCTAAACCGTTTGCCAATAAGTATTCTATCTTTTTTATTTGTTCAGGAGTATCTGCTTCAGAAGTTTGAATGGACGCTAAAAACATTAATGCATTGCGGCCGTTGTAACAGGTGGCATTAGGATCGGTTTTAGCATTAATCAGATATTTTAAAACTTCCAGATTATTATTGTTTTGTACTGCGGCTAAAAGCAGAGAACAGCCATCTTCATTAAGAGAATCTGCTGCAGCTAAATTTTTGAAGGCATCATCGAGATCTTCTAAAGGGGTGGGGGATTTTAGAGCATCAAATAGAGCTTGGTTGTAATATTGATGTTTTTGAGTAATAAATTTGAATTCTTCGGAGAGGTGTTTGGATGGAGATGCAGGTTCTTCAGGTTTGATATAATCCGGCATGTTCAAGTAAACTCTTTGATTGTAGTAGTCTAATACGCTGATACCATTTTTATCTCTGGCTTTATAATCAGCCCCGCGAGATATTAAATATTTCATTACATCATCGCGTTTGCGGATTGCAGCGGCCATTAGTGCGGTGTGTCCTTCCTGGTCTGTGGCATTAACATCAGCATTATTATCAATTAATGCGCGTAATACAGAAAGGTTTTTATTTTCATATGCGGCAAGTATTAAGGCATTATAACCATATTGGTTGGTGGTATCTACTTTTATTCCGTAATCTATAAGAGTGTCTATAACATTGGGAGAACTGTTGAAAGTGGCAGCTAAGATGAGGGCTGTATTTTTTTCATAGTCTTGTTCTACAATATTGGCGCCACCCTCAATGAGGGTTTCTATTATTGTGGCAGAAGGATTGTTTATTGCAGCAATAAATAGGGCTTCAAAACGAGGGGTGCAATGTGTTTGCAGATCTGCACCATTATCAATTAATAATTTTACGGCCGCAGCATTGGTGTAGCGAGAAATTAAATAAAGAAGCATGGTTTGGCCGTTTTCAAAGCAGGTATTAATATCCGGAGTGTTATATATCCAGTATTCTACATCATCAATTGTAAATTTAGCACCGGAGTGAACCTTGGTGAGTAAATCTACTTGAGGCTTTTTAGGACGAACAGGCTTTTGTAATTGCGGTATGGCAGCTACTTCCGGCGGAAGAAAAACTTCTTTTTCATCGGGGTCTTGCACTGTTGTTTCTGGTGATGTTTCCGATTGAGGAGCAGAAGTATTATCCGGTGTTGCCGGTGGTTGCGTATTTGCTTGAGGAGGTGTTTGCGGGGTATCTATTTCTGAAACTAAATCCAATTCAAATTCATCGTCAGATGATTGGGCTGATATTGGGGAAACAGAACTTAAAATAAAACAAACTGTAGCTAATATACAAAGCTTAACGCGCATTATGAATCTCCTTAAATGTCTTTTGATAATACGCTGTTAGGTGTTTGTTTTCAAGTGATTCAGTT
>JAGCRL010000112.1 GCA_017964705.1 Alphaproteobacteria bacterium | reverse complement strand
TCTGTAACGTTTGTGCTACCGCTATGAATAGATAAATCACCCATATCGTAATAACGATAACCGGCATCAAGATTCCAATGGTTTGTAAGTTTGGCAGAAAGACCAGCACCTAAAGACCAAGTAAAATTATTATCTTTGATGGAATATCTATCAGCAGCGGCTATATCGGTAAAGCCCATTTTGTGTCTGGTATAGCCAACACCTGCATTAATAAATGGTGTAAACCAATAATCAGGGAAGAAGTCATAGTATACAACAAACATATATGAATGAGATTTAAATTCTGCTCTGCTAACACTTATAACGGTTTCTTTATTTTTTCTGCGCCAAATATATTCAAGTTCTGCACGGAAATATCTATATCTGTAACCTAAAGCACCACTTGCAATGAAACGCTCTTTATCAACAACATAATCAGAAGCATCATTAGCATTGCCGCTACGACTATTATCTACTTTATATTTAGCCCAACCGCCACGACCGGCAAGATAAAAACCATCACATCCGGCTTTAGCCGTTTGAGCAATAAAAATCATTGTAACTGCTAAAATTGTTAAAATCAAATTTGATTTTTTTGTCATTTTAAAAAACTCCATTTTAATAGTTTAGGATGAATACATAGACAAAATAACACAAAAAATAAACAAAAACAAGCAAAAAGTTAAAAAAAATTTAAAATTTAAAAAAAGGCGTAAAAATATTATATTAGTAGATTAAAAGATTGATTTTTTTAACAATGACTGATAAAAAAATCAACAAGGTGGTCGGATAGCTGCGTTGAAGTTTTCTTCAATGAGGAAAGTCCGAGCGTTTTGGAAACAAGATACCGGATAACGTCCGGCTGGAGAAATCCAAGGGAAAGTGCCACAGAAAAGTACCGCCAAATAAATTTTGGTAAGGTTGAAAAGGCGAGGTAAGAGCTCACCGCGAGCATAGTAATATGCTTGGCAAGGTAAACCCTATCTGACGCAAGACCAAATAAGGAGAATAGTTTTTGCTATTTACTGAGCGTTTCCACTCTGCTCCAGAGGTAGGTCGCATGAATTTGCTGGTGACAGTAAATCTAGATGAATAGCTATCGCTTTAATCTTCACAATAGTGAAGCAAATGAAAAGTACAGAACTCGGCTTATAGACCACCTAATATTTTGGGAGAAGTAAATGCAACAGACATTAAATAAAAAAGTAGAAATTAAGGGAATAGGCCTACATTCCGGATGTGATTCATTTTTGGTTATAGAACCAGCACCGGAAAATTTTGGTATTCAGTTTTATAGACAAGACTTACCGGATGAAAAACCGATTCGCGCTTTATATTCAAATGTGGTTGATGTAAGAAATTGCACTTGTATTGGATTGTCCTCACAAAATATTGTTTGTACAATCGAACATTTAATGGCAACTTTATCTGTTTTAGGGGTAGATAACGCTAAAATTTCAGTTAATAATCCGGAAATACCAATTCTTGATGGTAGTGCAAAAATTTTTTTGGAAAAAATACAAGAAGCCGGCTTAAAGAAACAAACAGCTCCAAGAAAGTATCTGAAAGTAAAAAAAGAAATTTCTATTAATGATGATAAAGGTGGTTCAATAAAATTGTTACCGGCAGAAAAGTTACATGTTTGCTTTGAAATAGAGTTTCCTTCCAAAATTGTTGGGCATCAAAAATTTGATAAAGAAATAACAACAGAAGTTTTTACAAAAGAAATAGCACCATCACGCACTTTTTGTGAAAAATATCAAGTTGATTATCTTAAATCTATAGGACTAATAAAAGGAGGATCGTTGGAAAATGCAATTGTTTTAGATGGTGAAAAAATATTAAACAAAGAAGGTTTTCGCCTTCAAAATGAATGCGTTAATCACAAGGTTTTAGATGTTATTGGAGACATATACACTTCTGGGTATCATATTTTAGCAAAAATTGTTGCCAATAAAAGTGGACACTATCATAATAATGAAATATTAAAAGAGTTGTTTCGTTCAAAAGATAATTATGAAATTTTATAGAAAAAGGGGGCTGTTGTGAAAAAAATCCTATACATATTACCAATGATAAGTATGCTTTTTTTATCCGCTTGTGCTAGTAGCAAAGATGAAACTTTGGATGAAGATAAAAGTGCGGAAACACTTTATAATGAAGCATATGAGTATTTGAAAAAAACTTCTTATCAGAAAGCTGCAGAAGGTTTTGATAAGGTGGAAATGGAACATCCTTATTCTAAATGGGCAACAAAATCTAAACTTATGGCGGCTTACGCTTACTACAAAGATGAAAAATATGATGATGCAATAGCAACCCTTGATCGTTATATCAGATTACATCCAGGTAACAAAGATATCTCTTATGCATATTATATGAAAGGTGTTTGCTACTATGATCAGATTGCTCCATCCAAAAAAGAGCAATCTGCCAGCAAAGATGCCTATGAAAGCTTTTCTCAAGTTATATCAATGTTTCCTGATACCGAATATGCTGTTGATGCAAAGTCGAAATTGGTGCTGATACAAGATCGCTTAGCTGGTCATGAGATGAGTGTTGGTCGCTATTATTTAGCAAATAAAGAATACATTTCAGCACTTAACAGATTTACGGCTGTTACAGATAATTATCAAGACACAGCGCAAATTGAAGAAGCTTTATATCGAGAAGTAGAAGTATATACTATTCTTGGTTTAACCACGGAAGCTCAACGTAAAGAAGAAATTTTGCGCAATAATTATCCGGATGGTAAATGGACAAAGCGCGCATCTAAATTAATAAAAAAGGACTAAACAAAACGAATGCTTAAATCTCTATCTGTCAGAAATGTTGTTTTAATAGATAGTTTAGACATAGATTTCGATACAGGACTCATAGTCTTAAGCGGTGAAACCGGTGCGGGAAAATCAATCCTACTCGATTCGCTGGGGCTTCTATTAGGCAACAGAACAGATGTTTCTCTGATAAGACAAGGGAAAGATAAGCTTTCTGTAACTGGTGTTTTTGAGGTTATGCCTCAAAATAAAATCTATGAATTAGCTAAAATCTACGATTTAGAAATAGATGGAGAAATTATCATTAAAAGAAGTTTTTCAACAGATGGTAAAAATAAAATTTTATTTAATGATCAAATAATCACTCTAAAATTGCTTAAAGAATTGGCGCAAAATCTAATAGAGATTCATGGTCAACACGATAATCAAGGTTTATTAGACCCATCAACACATAGAGAAATCTTAGATAATTATGGAAAAAATCAGAAAGATAATAGTGCTTTTCTGGAAAGCTTTAATTCTTTTAAAAATGATCTAAAAGAGCTTAAAGAAAAAGAATACAAATTAAGAAAAG
>JAGCRL010000111.1 GCA_017964705.1 Alphaproteobacteria bacterium | reverse complement strand
TATTTTTATTTTAAAATAAACACTTAAAACAACACTTATTATGAAAAGAAAGGCTATTACTTGATAGTTTGTATGGTGAAAAACAAAAAAATACTCTGTTATAAGTTCGATAAATTTTGATATTCTTATATCTAAGTATAAAAATATATTCATTATATTGAACTCACTAGAATGATGCTGTTGCATCATGTTGGAAACTACTTGTTTAGCTCTTAACGAATCTGATAGTACTTCATAGGTTTGAGGATATATAATAAACAACATTATAACGCTAAGTAACATTGTCCCACCAAATTGGAACAGTAACTTGTAATTTTTACGTTTATATAAAAAGAATAAACTCACAATTGTTGCAAAAAAGGAGAAGAAAATAGAATTATATTGATTATACATGCCTAAGAGCGAATATAATCCAACTAAAAATAACTGTTTAGAATTTGCTTTATTTGCTTCAATTATCTTAATTATTTCATATGCCAAACACAATGATAGAAGGGTTTGCAATATATACATACGTAAAAAAACAATTGTAGCAATACCTATTGATGAAAAACCCCAAAATGTGGTTGTTACCAGTGCTAACTTATCATCTTTTAGCAATATTTTTGATAGCTTAAATAACATCATATAAATGAGAATAAATGCTATAATATTTATGCTGGCTGCATACCATTTACTGAAGCTATCCGGAAAAAATGAACATACTGTATGCAGTAGTATAAAATATAATGGCGGATGTTCTACAACCTTTAGGTTTTGATATATATTTTTATACAAAAATTTATCTTTTTCTTGAACCGTTAAATAATTTTGCAGTGTTTTGCTATCTATCCATTGATTAAATAGCCTTTGCTTTATATTATCATTCGTTTGGTAGTATGAATTGATTTCTTTGTCTAGATATGCACCTTTGGTACTGTTTGCATGGGCATATGACCATTGTTCATCTGAGTGAAAACCATTTTTATTATTAAAACAAAATAGAACTACACTCAAATTAATAAGAAATATAAAAATGAGCACTGTCTTTACTGTTAAAAATTTGAAAAATTTTTGCATTTTACTATATACTCTTAACGTTTCTGTGGTTTTATGTTATAAAATTTGATATATAAGTCAAGTTTTAAGCCGTTTTAATTAAAGAATATTTGATATCAGTTTTAATATTTTCAGCTTGCCTTTTTAAAATTCTTTGCTAGTATGCGGATAAAATTCAATTAAATCATAGAGAATGTTATGCCTGATAATGTAATAAATAAAAGAAAAACATTTGCGATTATTTCACACCCGGATGCCGGTAAAACAACTTTGACAGAAAAGTTGTTATTATTTGGTGGTGCCATTCAACAAGCCGGCGCAGTTAAAGCGCGCGGAGAAAACAGACGTGCACACTCCGACTGGATGAAAGTGGAACAAGAACGCGGAATTTCCGTAGCTTCATCAGTTATGACATTTGAATATAAGGATATTACTTTTAATCTTTTAGACACCCCGGGACATGAAGATTTTTCAGAAGATACTTATCGTGTTTTGACAGCAGTTGATTCTGCGGTGATGGTTATAGATGCGGCAAAAGGTATTGAAGCTCAGACCAAAAAGTTATTTGAAGTTTGTCGTTTGCGTAATATTCCTATTATCACTTTTATTAATAAAATGGACCGTGAGGGATTAGATCCATTTATGCTATTAGATGATATTGAAAAAACGTTGGCACTGGATGTGTGCCCTGCCAGTTGGCCTATCGGAAGTGGCAAAGATTTCTTAGGCTGTTATGATTTATTAAATGACCAACTTATCTTAATGAACAAAACCGGTAATAAAGGTCAGCTTAACAGCGTGATAGAAACCTGCAAAGGACTTGATGATCCAAAACTTAATGAGCTTTTGCCTGAACATGCTGTGGCTAAACTTAGAGAAGATGTTACGATGGTCAAAGAACTTTGCCCTGCTTTTGATTTAGAATTGTATCTTGCCGGAGCTTTAACGCCTGTTTTCTTTGGTAGTGCCATTAATAATTTTGGTGTTAAAGAAGTTTTAGAAGGATTGCATAAGTTGGCTCCTAATCCGCGTCCTCAACCTGCAGTTGAGCGCCAAGTTAATGCTGATGAAAATAAGGTTACCGGATTTATATTTAAAATTCAGGCTAATATGGATCCTAAGCACCGCGATCGTATTGCTTTTATGAGAATTTGCTCCGGACATTTTAAAAGAGGAATGACTCTTACACAAATCAGAACTGGAAAGCCAGTTAAAGTTGCTACTCCGGTAATGTTTTTAGCTCAAGAAAGAGAATTAGCCGAAGAT
>JAGCRL010000002.1 GCA_017964705.1 Alphaproteobacteria bacterium | reverse complement strand
AGCATTTCTTTGTATTGGCGTAATTGATTTTCTGTGACAGTTAATTGTTTTTTGGTTTTGCGCAAGCCTCTGACTAATAAGATGATTATTAACGGAAAGAGCAGTGATATGCCCAGCCATATGTATATAAGTGTATAAATTGTTTCGTTTGTCATGGCTTTTCTTTCAAAAGCTTAAAAATTAGGGTTGTTTGTTTTTTTATTTTAGTATATAGACTTTTTATGATATTTGTAAAGCGATAGCAAACTAAAAATTGAAAGAGTAAACAAGGACATGTATACACTCGTTTTTGATACAAGCGCCGGCGGAACAATTATAGGTCTTTATGATGATTGTTTAATGCTTGATAAAATTGAAAAAATTATGGAATTCGGGCAAGCGGAAGAACTGGCTGTTGATGTTGATAAAATGCTAAAAAAACAGCAACTTGATTTTCAAAATGTAGAGTTGTTGGGAGTGTGTGTCGGTCCAGGTTCTTTTACAGGCGTGCGCGCCGGATTAGCTTTTGCGCGTGGGTTGGCTTTTGCTTCTCCGAATCTTAAAATTACAGGTGTTAATGCTTTTGAAGTTTATGCCAGAATGCTTAAAGAATCGGATCGAGCCAACTACAATGCGGTGGTTATTGAAACCAAGCGGGAAGATTTTTATTTTCAATTATTTGATAAAGAATTAAAAAAAGTATGCGAACCGACGGCTTTAACGCGGGAAAAAATTTTGCAACAGCTCAAAAATCATCAGGTCAGTTTTATCGGGGATGGGGTTGAGCGGTTGTTATCCGGAGCAACAGGTTTACAAATTAAACAGGTTGATTTGCTAGAGATTATTGATGTAAAAGCACTTTTTGAGGCAACATATCAAAAATATTTGGCAAAAACACTTGATTTTTCAAAACCACTGTATATAAGAGGGGCTGATGCTTGTGTAAAATGAGCAGAAAATTATAGCTTAGTTGTAAAAATGGTGATATCAACTCAAGTTAGAGTTTAAGTTTTTTAAATGAAAAGAGGTATATTGTGACTAGATCTGAATTAATTGAAAAAATTGCAAAGAAGAACCCAAATCTCCTGTTAGGTGAGATTGAGCATATTGTTAGTGTTATCTTTTCCAGCATTACATCTGCATTAGCTAAGGGTGATCGAGTTGAATTTAGAGGTTTCGGCGTGTTCTCTATTCACAAGCGTGCACCGCGAATCGCTCAAAATCCAAGAACCGGCACTAAAGTTCAAATCGGCAATCGCAATATTGTTCATTTTAAAGTTGGGAAAGAACTGCACGAAAGCCTAAACGAAAAATAATTGATTTAATCGATTTTTGAGGAGATTGCTATGTGGCTCTTTAAGCTTTTAATTGTATTTCCGTTATTTGCGCTGTTGGTTGTCTTTTTGGTGCAGAATAATGAATTGGTATCTTTGTGGCCGTTTACCCAGTTTGATTGGTTTCGGTATGAAAAAGTCAGCACAAGTATCATTTATTTTATTCTGTTTTGCCTGGGATGGTTTTTCGGACGCTTTTCTGCTTGGTCTGCTTATGCTCCTCTGCGTGCTATGTTGCGCAAGCAGAAGAAAGAAAATAAAGTACTTTCTAAAGAACATGAAAAGCTTGATCATGAATATGAAAAACTTAACCAACAATATACAAATTTGCAGGAAGATAAAGCAGAAAGAGCTCATCGCTTCTCTTTAAATAAAAAGATTAAAAGTTGGTTTTCTAAATCAAACAGCGAAGAGAATCTGTAGAAGAGGTTGGCATGAATTGGCTTACTGATATTGTCAGACCAAAAATAAAAAAAACAACCCCGAAAGAAATTGCTGACGATTTGTGGGTAAAATGTCCGGAATGCGGGCAGATGCTGTTTTCCAAAGAGTTAAAGCAGTCCTTTTATGTTTGCACAAAATGCGGACATCATCTTCGTCTTTATATCGATAAACGTTTAAAAAATCTGTTTGACGGCGGTCATTATACAGAAATGATTTTACCTACCGTTAAAGAAGATCCGTTGAAGTTTAAGGATACGCAACGTTATGTGGAGCGGTTAAGGGTTTATCGTAAAAAAACAGGTAATAATGATGCTATTAAGGTAGGTATCGGTAAAGTAGCCGGAATAGGTACGGTTATTGCTGCATTAGACTTTTCTTTTATGGGCGGTTCAATGGGAACGGCTGTCGGAGAAGGAATTGTTGCAGCAGCAGAGTATGCTTATGAGCATAATTTTCCGTTAATTATTGTCAGTGCATCCGGTGGAGCACGTATGCAAGAAGGAATGCTTTCTTTGGTGCAGATGGCAAGAACTGTTGCGGCAATTAATCGATTAAAAGAAAAAGGATTACCTTATATTTCTATTTGTACCGATCCGACAACCGGCGGTGTTTCGGCTTCTTTTGCGATGATAGGAGATATTCATATTGCTGAGAAAGGGGCGCTTATTGGTTTTGCCGGTAAACGGGTGATAGAACAGACTATTCGTGAAAAGTTGCCGGAAGGTTTTCAAACTGCGGAATACTTAAAAGAACACGGAATGGTGGATATTGTGGTGGAACGCAAAGATTTGAAGGCAACGGTTGACAGTGTGCTCGGCTTGTTGATGAGTAATTATAAAAAGGCATAAAAAAGAATTTGAGAAATAAAAAAACACCTGGGGCTGCTTGGGGCAGTTCCAGGTGTTTTT